>CAJOPO010000062.1 GCA_905236315.1 uncultured Treponema sp. | reverse complement strand
TCTTTGTGCGAGATTCAAAATAATCCGTTATAAGACGGCGAGAAAGGCGTTCCTTTTGGGATAGCTCTTCAAACAATGCAGTGTCCCCGCTAGGATATGTGAACCAAGGTTTTACAACTAATAAAGTGCCCCGTGTTTGCCCCGCTTCTGCCTTTGTAACAATGCGTAGCTGCCCTATAGACGTATACGCTTCTAAACTAGAAGAGGTCTTTCGACTCATATTTACGACCTTTTGTGGTGTGGGGTCTACGTGCCTATAAGTTTGCTTTAAGCGGTCTGGATGCAATATAAAAGTAATAAGCGTACCACTTACAAGAATTACAATTAATACAAAGATGATTATACCTAATATTCTGGGCAACAAGGGCTTTTTTTCGTTTGGGTATACTCTGTCATCGTTAAAGTTTCTAAAGGAATAATTCATAGAATCCATTAAAGTACCTCCATCTGTACAAGATATGGCATAAGAAGTGATAGTGTCCTGCTAGAAGCTACGTTGTTTTCTATAGTTCCATGAAGACGAGCCTTTAGATGAATACCGTCTTCTAACCATTCTTCACTTTGTATAGTTCCGTTTTTACGGACAAGCTCTACAAGAGAGGACTGCTCCATAGGAACTATAAAAGTTCTTTCTATACCGAGTAGTTTATCTTTTATAATATCTAAAAGTTCTTCAAAGCCAAATAGTGTATTCGCACTTACCTTTATGGCATTAGGAAAGCGTGAATCTAAAAGAGTCATGCGCACTGGGTCATTGCACACAAGGTCAATCTTATTTAATACCACTTGCTGTTCAATATTATCAGCACCTATCTCTTGTAGTACCTTTTGAACTTGTTCATATTGCATAAGATTTTCTTCATCATTTGCGTCTATTACTACAAGCAAAAGGTCTGCATAGGCGGCTTCTTCTAACGTGGAGCGGAATGCCTTTATTAAAGTATGCGGAAGATTAGAAATAAAGCCTACCGTGTCTGTAAGCAGTATAAAAGATGCCTCTGAGAGAGCGAGTTTTCTAGTTGTGGGGTCTAGCGTTGCAAAAAGCTTGTTTTCTACAAATACGTTTGCCCCTGTTAGCGCATTTAATAAACTGGATTTACCTGCGTTTGTGTAGCCCACTAGGGCGCAGGAAGCCTGTGCTGTGCGTTCTCGCTGCTTTCTTTGTGTTTTGCGGATATTTTCTACCTGCTCTAGTTCCTTTTTTATCTGAACTATTTTATCCTCTATGCGCCTTCTGTCTAGCTCTAATTGAGTTTCTCCGCTACCTTTTGCTCCGAATGCGCCCCCCCTCTGTCGTGCAAGGTCTGTATAGAAATGACTTAATCTAGGCAATGAATACTGTAAGCGGGCAAGATTTACTTGTAGGGTGGCTTCTTTTGTGCTTGCCCTCTGTGCAAAGATACGAATAATTACTTCGTTACGGTCAAGCACGGACTTACCTGTGAGGCTTTCCCAGTTACGCTGCTTGGTAGGGGATATTTCCCAGTCAAATATAATGCAGTCTGCATTTACAGCCTTAGCCTTGTCTGCTATTTCTTGTGCTTTGCCTGTTCCAAGCCCATAAGCGGGGTTCACTTCTCGTATATGTACATTTATAAAGCCCACTTCCTCAAAGCCTAACGTATGCACTAGGCCTAAAAGCTCTAAGGGGGCAGTTTCTTCTTGTGAGGTTTTACTTTGCTCTCCTACAAGAAAGCAAGTTGTTTTTTTCTCTTGTTCAACGCGAACTTCTACCATGCCTTGCATTTTACTGTATTCGTAAGCGCGGGGCAAGGGAGGGGGGAGTTCAGTAGAACTTAGAATTTAGAAGATAGAGGATAGAAAGGGAACTCCCTTGAAAATTACAAAACGCTCTATTATACTTAACTCTCACTATGACTAGATATACATTTAGAATATCCTTTGCACATGGCGCGCTGTGCTTGCTGTGCATTTTATCCCTTGCAGCCTGCTCATCTCATAAAGAAGATGACTTTGTGCAACTAAATGCAGCCGATGAAATCTCTAGGCTAAGCAAGGAAAACAGAGAACTAACTCTGCAAAACGAACAGCTAAAAGCAAACTCTGTAAATGAAGCAAAACTTAGTGGCAAGATAGACTTTTATTTTGCCCACAAAGACTACGAAAAAGCACATTCTTATATAGAAGTCTTTTTAGATTTATTTCCTAATTCCTTAAAATATGGCTTGTATGATTCCTACAATAAAGAAATCGCCAATATAAAAAAAGAAACATTAGAAAAACAAAGAGAGCAGTCAGAAAAGGAAGCTACTAGTGCTACAGGAATATGGGCAGTGGCTTCTTTTGCAGATGACCTTTCTAGTAAAGGCTCTTCTGCTGGCTCATCGCTGTGCATTTTTAATCAAGGGCTTATTACAGGCACTTATTCAGATAAAACTGTAATAGATGAATCTTTAAAGGTGAACTTCCTCATAAAAAACAAAAACAGCGTAAATCTTCTTTTATATAAGGGGCAGAATGAAGAGTGCGTAAAAGCAAGCACAAAAAAGCCTGTTAGATACAAAGTGACTATGACGGACGGCAGCGGTAAAAAACACTCACTTTCTGCTCGCAGTACGTCAGACAAGATTGTGTTTGATAGAACTCAATCTGCTACCATTCACAATGCCTTTATGAATGGGGGTAGCATAAGTTTTGTGCTTTCTTCCCAAAGCAATGGGGAGGCGGTTGTGTATGAGTTTTCCATTCCTAATGTGCAGAATTACAATAATGCGTATAGAATGTTGGATTAGGAGATAGGATTGAGGAGTGAGGAGGGAGGAATGAGGAGTTAGACGATAGGAGATAGTAGTTAGAACTTAGAGTTTAGAAGATAGACAGTAGGAGAGAGGAGTTAGACGGTAGAAGGGGAATACATACCGACCTGTACACGTCAATCCCACTGACATATACACGTCAGTCATACCGACCTGTACACGTCAGTCCTCTCCCCCTTACAGAAATCAAGCCACCCTTATCCCTAACCCATTGGGGTTCTTAGGGGCTTGCCCCTAAGCGATGCTGAAAGAGAAAGGGGGCTTGGGGGTACTCGCAACGAAGTTTCTAGCGGAGAGAAAACCGCTTTCGTGTAGAGTTGTCTCTCTCCCCCAAAAGCACGGGGGTACAAGGGGCACCGCCCCTTGAAAAGTGAAGATACAAAACCTATTGACAAAGTATGTAATATAATTTAATAATGAAAACATCACACTTCCTTAAAGGCTTTGGGGGAACTATGAAAAAGACAATTTTGTCCTTATTGGCATTTTCTTTTATATCTTGTGTTTTATTTTCGGCTTGCAGTCCTTCATCAAAAAACACTGCACAAAAGAACGAACAATCAGCTATTTCTATAGATAAAGAGGCTTTTGACCAGCTTGTAGCCTCTGGCATTGAAGCAAGTGCAGAAGAAATTGCTGCTAGTGAATGGGCTTCTAAGGTAAAGGCTGCTGGCGTGCTAAAAGTTGGCGGGGTAAGAACATCGTTTTTATTTAGTCAGCTAGATGAAACTGATAATAAAACGCGCGGCTTTGACGCAGGATTGTTCCAGCTATTAGCTCGCTACATCTTAGGGGATTCTAGCAAGTACGAAATTACGCAGGTGGACTCTAGCACAAGGGAAGCCGTATTGCAAAGCGGACAGGTGGACGCGGTTTTTGCTACATATTCTATAACAGACGCAAGAAAGAAGTTAATCTCTTTTGCAGGTCCATATTATACTTCAAGACAAGCCATCTTAATAAAAGCAGGCAATAAGAATATTACAGGTTTAGAGAGCCTAGAAAATAAGATAGTTGCAACTCAATCAGGTTCTACAGGTCCTTCAGTTCTAGCAGAATATGCTCCAAAAGCAAATGTACAAGAGTTTAAGAATGACATAGAGGCACGCACCGCCGTTCAGCAAGGTAGAGCAGATGCCTATGTTACAGACTATACGCTTATCCTTAATGCCATTGTAAAGAATCCTGGTGCCTTTGAAATAGCAGGTATTCCTTTTGGCACAAAAGATAACTACGGCATAGGACTTCCTTTAGATAGCGATGGTGTTGCCTTTGTGAATAACTTCCTAAAGAAAATAGAAGCAAATGGCACATGGGAAAAACTCTGGCTCATTAGTTTGGGTAATCGTACAGGCATAAAAGAGGCTCCAGAGGCACCTCTCATTGTTGATTAATTTTAGGACAGAATGACTTTTTTTGAACTGCTACTTGAATATGGAACAGAATACTTAAAAGCTCTTCTTATGACATGGGGTCTTACAGCATTATCCTTTATCTTTGCTGGGGTACTAGGGATAGTGCTTACAATCTGTAGACTAAGCCCCATAAAGATACTTAGGCTTGTAGCAGAGTTTTATGTGCAAATATTCCGCAATATTCCGGGTGCGGCTCTCCTTATAATCCTAGTATATGCACTGCCTTATTTAGAGGTAGTGCTTTCGTATTTTAATTGCGTCTTTATAGCAGTTTCTCTTATAGTGGCTGCCTTCTTTGCAGAAAACCTGCTTTCTGGCATAAATACTATAAATTCAGGTCAGATAGAAGCAGCGCGGTCTTTGGGCTTTACATTCTTTCAGATAATTAGATACATAGTTATTCCACAGGCCGTGCGCTCTTCCATTCTACCTATGACAAATCTACTCATTGCTACAATGCTTACCACCTCCCTAGCTTCTCAGGTGCCACTAGTGCCGCAAGACTTAACAGGCATAGTTGACCACATAAACACTCATGCAACAGGTGGCATACTGGCTTTTGTTATTTCTGCTGTGTTGTACTGCGCTACGGCTTTAGGCATTGGGCAGCTAGGTAACTACATAGACCGTAAAGTAAGGATAAAAAGATGACTCATTCTTCTGCTTCTATTCTATCCTGCTTGTATGAAGAAAGCGGGCCTAAGACTAAAAGATATATAAGATGCGCTACAGTGTTTTTTGCAATAGTCATAGTGCTATTGCTTGCCTTAATAATCTACAGGTTTTACGCTACGGGGCAGCTAGATAGCCACTATTGGTACTTTTTTGCACGAGGAACCACATGGCTCTTTCTTGCAAAAGGCTTTGCGGGCACTCTTATAGCTGCCTTTGTTTCTGGCATAGTGGCTTTTGCTTTAGGCTTTATCATGCTTTTAGGACGCATAAGTGATAGACGCATACTAAAAGGCACAGCAAGGGCTTTTATAGAGTTTACACGCGGGGTTCCTACCCTGTTATTTATATATTTCTTCTTTTTAGCCTTGCCTGCTTTAGGCTTAAGGCTGCCTGCCCTACTAAAAATCTCTTTACCAGTGGCCATTTCTGCTTCTGGAGTTGTGGCGGAAGTCTTGCGCTCTGGCGTAAACGCTGTTCCTAAGGGGCAGAGCGAAGCGGCATTTTCTTTGGGGCTGAATAAGCGAATCACATTTTTTAGGATAGTCTTTCCGCAAGCCTTCCGCTATGTTATTCCCTCTCTCATTTCAGAAATAGTAATAGTTGTAAAAGACACCACCTTTGCATACATAGTAAACTTTCCTGACATAATGCAAAATGCCCATGTACTCATCTCTAATTATGATGCCATGCTTTCGGTTTATCTTTTAGTAGCTATCATTTATATATTGTTAAATTATGCACTAAATAAGATCTCTGATTTCTTTGCACACAAAGAAGGCTCCCTTACTAGAAAGCAGGATTTTGCAGGGGGCATTGTATGAGTATGATTGAAGTGCGCCATGTGTGCAAAAGTTATGGTTCTTTAGAAGTGCTAAAGGATATAAACCTTTGCATAAACGCAGGCGATGTAGTGGCGATTATAGGTCCTTCTGGCGCGGGAAAGTCCACCCTGTGCCGCACAATAAACAGGCTAGAAGGCATAAACTCTGGTGAAATCTTAATAGGCGGAAAGCCCCTGCCGCAAGAAGGAAGGAAACTTGCCCGCCTTAGAGCAAAGGTGGGTATGGTTTTTCAGTCGTTTAATCTCTTTGAACACAAGACTATATTAGAAAACATAATGTTCGCTCCTCAAAAGGTGCTACACATGAAAAGGGAGGCCGCCCGCACTCTTGCTTTGGAGCTACTAAAGCGCGTGGGCATAGAGTCTAAGGCTAATATGTACCCCGCAGAGCTTTCTGGGGGGCAGCAGCAGAGGGCTGCTATTGCCAGGGCTTTGGCAATGAAGCCTGAGATAATGCTTTTTGACGAGCCTACTAGCGCGCTAGACCCAGAGATGATTAGCGAAGTTTTAGATGTGATGACGGAGCTTGCGCGGGAAGGAATGACTATGCTTGTGGTAACGCACGAGATGGCTTTTGCGCGCAAGGTGGCAAACCGCATTGTTTTTATGGACGACGGAAGCATTGTGGAAGAAGGAAAGCCTGATGAGTTCTTTGCGCGTCCAAAGAGCGAAAGGGCAAGGACTTTTTTGCGTTCTATAGACCGTTCTTTATAAAAGGTGGTAAAAGGCACGGAAAGTGAGTTTTACAGAGTGTTCCTAAAAAACAGCGGGAAGGAGACTAGCGGATTGAATCCTAAGGATGAATCCTAAGGAT
>CAJOPO010000061.1 GCA_905236315.1 uncultured Treponema sp. | reverse complement strand
TTTTTGAGATAGCATGGCTAGAAGACGAAACCGTACAGAAGTTTAAGAGCGACTTTAAGATAGTTGCAGATTATTTTGTACAGGTTAGAAAGAATAAAAACTATGTGCCGAGCAGAGAAAAAATAAAACACGTAAATGAGATATTAACACTGATGAGTGTGCTAACCCAGAATAAGGACTTTGAAGAAGCACAACTTCCAATATCACAGAAAGAAGGAGGTGTAAGTATGTTTGATGCCATTGGAAAAATAAAGACAGAAGGCTTTAACGCAGGCAGAAGCGAAGGAATTAATATAGGTAGAAGTGAAGGCTTTTCTAAAGGAAGAAGTGAAATACTTTCTCTAAGCAATAAACTATTTGCAGCGAATCGAATAGAAGACTTACGCCGAGCTTCCACAGATGAAGCCTATTGTACACAGCTATTAAAAGAGTTCGGACTCTATCAAGAATATTGAGCCAGATAGAAATATCTTGTATAAAGTAACTTTTCCCTCTCTTTTACACAAACCAACACTATAGACTTCTCTTTAGTATTACTATCTTCATAGTTTCAAGTTTTTTTATCCAAATAATCCACCTATCTATTATGAAAACAAAAGCCCTTACGGATAAATTTTAATCATTCATTGAAAAGGTTTATTATTGCAAAATCCATATTAATTACTTATACTAAAAATCTAACCATGTGCAAAAGTAACAAGCTTGTACAACTCGTTCAATTATTAGGAGAAAACATGTTTACCATAGATAAAACTGAACTAAATAGAAATCCTTCACTAATACATCAATATGATATTGTAGAGTTAAAAGAAATATATAATTTAGAATTTGTATTACCTAAAAGTATTTCTGTACAAAAGAAAAAACGTGATGACGTAGGCATTTTTATTCACTTATTTTATGAAGATTTAAAAGAAATTTGTTTTTCGTATATAAAAGAAGTTGTGAAAATATGTGATGTATATATCACAACATCAAAACCATGTATACAAGAATATATACAGAACGAATGTCGTTTTCTAAATATAGATAATTGCCATATAAAATTAGTTCAGAATCGAGGACATGACATAGCTAGTTTAGTAGTACATCATAAAAATGACATATTAAAATATAAGTATTTTTGTTTTACACATGATAAAAAATCATTCCATATAAAAAATAGAGAAACTGCATTAATTTGGTTTTATGATTTATGGGAAAACACAGTTGCCTCATCTGATTTTATTTTTAATGTAATAAAAACATTTGATACAAATGACTTGCTTGGCTTTTTAACAGTTCCACAGCCTTTTTGGGATGATTTTTTATTTAATATGGATAATATATGGAATAACTCGTATCCTGATGTAGTTGATTTAATAAAAAAGCTAAACTTAAATTGCAAAATCTCTTTTGATAAGTCATCCTTCTCAATAGGAACAGCCTTTTGGGCACATACAAGTGTTGTACAACCGCTTTTTGATAATTTTACTATGGAAGATTTTCCGCAAGATGGTGTTGGTAATTTAAGCTATGCAGTGGAACGTATTTTTCCATATATTGCACAGCATTTAGGTTTTTATTCAGGGATTTTAACATCAGATTCTTTTGCAGCATATAGAAATACTTATTTTAATAAGGCCTTTGCTGATGTAATAAAAGTGGTAAAGACACATACAACTTTTGGTAATTATAAAGCTATTCAAGATTATTTAAGCATACCTGTACTTATAGATAATGCGACAAAGACTTACAAGCGATTGTATATTTATGGTGCAGGAAAAAGGGCAAGTAGATTTATTAATAATATCGGTAATATGAATTTTATGGTGGGGGGGGGTACAAACTTATAGTATATTTTTTGATGCCGTTGTTGTTTCAGATGGTCAGAGAAAGCAACAATCATTTATGGGCTATAGGGTGCTGGAATTTTCTGAAATACAGAACCTTGAAGAATGTTATTTTGTAGTTGCGATGCTAGAAAAAAATGCGAATGCTGTTATAGAAGTCTTAAAAGCAAAAAATTGTAATTATTGTATTATTGATTAGCAATACATTTTGCACTATCATTTAGCTATGGTAGAAAATGATTTTACAAAACGATTAGGACTCTTTGTCTTTTATAATAAAGATGCAAAAGTATTTGATTATGTTTGTTATCTGCTTGAACAAATGAAGTTTGTTACAGACCGTCTTGTTATAGTAAGTAATGTTTGTCTTATGGAGCAAGAAAAGAATAAATTACTTGCTTTTTCATCTGATTATTATGAGAGAGAAAATAAAGGCTTTGATAGTGGGGCATACAAAGATACTCTTTGTGAATATCTAGGTTGGGATGAAGTAAAAAAGTATGATGAATTAATCTTATTCAATGATACTTTCTATGGTTTCTTTACGCCTCCAAAAGAAATATTTAAATCTATGCAAGACAAAGCTTGTGACTTTTGGGGAATTACGCTCCATTATGCTACAAAAGATATGCCAGAACATATACAATCTTATTTTTTTGTTATTAGAACAGAACTGTTGCATAGCTCCGATTTTTCCACATTTTTTATGAATCTTCCTTATCCTAAGAATTTTGATGAAGCCGTTAAGTTTTTTGAATTAAAATTTACTTCTTATTTTTATCAAAAAGGATATACATACACTACATATTTAGACACGTCTATATGGTATAATAGCGATTTAAGTAATTTTAACTATCAGATTGAACTTCAATACAGGCTTTTATCTGAATATAAATGCCCTGTGTTAAAGAAAAAGAATCTTGCCTTTGCCGATCATTCTAATTCAAATGTAGCTTTAAAATGCATGAACTATATTCGTGATAATACTTCATATAATATTGATATGATTTGGGATAATTTGCTACAAACATCAGAAATTTCTGTTTTAAACAAAGAAATGCATTTTAATATGGAAATGTCTGATATTTGTGCTAGAAGAGAAAATGAAACTTATAGACTTTGCTTAGTTTTTTCTGTGA
>CAJOPO010000060.1 GCA_905236315.1 uncultured Treponema sp. | reverse complement strand
TGTAAGTCGCTATAATAGCGCGACTTACAACATCGCATTTTCAAAGTTGCCTCTAAAAACTGAAGTTTTTAGAGGCTCCCAATAGTATTTTTAACTGATGGTGCATAACAACACAAAAACTTATATTAAAACTAGAATTTTATATAAAATGTTTTATAATTATACAATGTGGGCATAAAATTGAGCTTTAAAATAATCTAATATGTTAGGAGATGTTTTATGAGTTCTAACGAAACTCCTCGTGGCAATATTTTGAATAGAAGTATAAAATTAAGGCTTTCTATTTTGATTGGCGGAAGCCTTACTTTTCTCTTGGCTATTTGTGCAGTTGTTATTGTTTTATTTACAAATCGCGGATTTATTGCTCTTTCTAATAATTACATAGATAGAACAGCAGCGTATTATGCACAAAGTACGGCTAATATAATAGCCCACGAGTATAATGTATGTGATACTCTTGTTCAAGTTTTAGAACGTGTAGATGATATTCCTGCTGAATATAGGCGAGAATATGTAGATAATATTCTAAAGCAGGTTTTAATAGAAAATGAAAGCTTTGTAGATACTTGGGTTGTATATGAACCTAATGCCTTAGATGGATTAGATTCTCAATATGTAGATGCTCCACATCATGATGAAACAGGACGCTTTATTCCTTATTGGACGAAGAGTGGCTCAACTATAGATTGTGTTGCTCTTACAGATTATGAAACAGGTTTTTGGTACGTAAATCCTTTACATAGTTCAAAAGGCATCCTTATAGACCCAAACTTATATAATGTAGGCGGAAAAGATATTTATGTCTGTGGAGTTGCATTCCCCTTGCATAACAGTGCGGGGCAAGCTATAGGTGTTGTGGGACTTGATATGTCGCTAGATACTCTTTCTACAATGCTAAAGCAGGCAAAGATTTATCAGAATGGTTATCTTTCTCTTATTTCTGCAAATGGCTTAGTTGCGGTAGATAAAGATAGTTCAAGAGAGGGAACAATCGCTACAGAGTTTTCAACTGGAAAGACGGCTTCTCTTTTTAAGAGTGCAACTTCTACAAAAAAAACATTCTCTTTTAACACTATAGAAAAGGGAATCCCAATGACTAAAGTTTATGAGCCATTTACTGTAGAAAATGCTGACCAAGTTTGGTTTGTTGGTGTAAATGTTTCTCTTGCAGAAATAAATCTTGTTGCTGTAAATATTAGGCGTGTAAGCATAATTGGCTTTGTATTTACTTTAATTATTACTATATTAGTTGCTTATCTTATTATTTCTCGTGTGTCTTCTGAAATTATAAAAGGTGTTGATGCCATGAAGAATATTGCACAAGGGGATGGCGATCTGACTGTTCGTATGGAAGTAAAATCTAATAATGAGTTAGGAAGTATGTATAATTACTTCAATCAGACAATGGAAAAGATACAAACTTCTATATCGGCTGTAAAAATGGAGTCAGATAAACTTTCAGAGCAAAGCATTACCTTATCTGATAGCATGAATGATACAGCAGCGGCGGCTAATCAAATAACAGCGAATATAGATTCAATTACTCATCAAGTGAAACAGCAGGCACAAAATGTTAGAGGTGCTTCTGAATCTGTTGCTTCTATAAATGATGGCGTTAAGGAATTATTAACTAATATAGAAAATCAAAGTGATAGTGTTACACAATCTTCTTCTGCAATAGAAGAAATGGTTGCAAATATTCGTTCTGTAACATCTATATTGGAAAAAAATAGCGATAATATAAAGGCACTTAGTTCCTCTTCAGAAGAAGGACGTACTAGTGTAAACTCTTCTGTAGAATCAACTCAAAAAATACAAGAACAGTCTCAAACTTTGCTAGAAGCCTCTAAAGTTATTCAAAACATAGCAGGGCAAACTAACCTTCTTGCAATGAATGCTGCAATAGAAGCTGCCCATGCAGGAGAAGCGGGGAAAGGTTTTAGTGTTGTAGCAGATGAAATTAGAAAACTTGCAGAAGATTCTAATTCACAGGGTAAAAATATTACTCGTAATCTAAAGGAAGTTCTTTCTAGCATAAAGGCTGTAGCAGAATCTTCTAGAGCCTTACAGGATAAATTTAATCAGATTTATGATTTAACACAGGCTGTTTCTCAGCAAGAAAATATCATAATGAGTGCTATGCAAGAGCAATCAGAAGGCGGCGAACAAGTTCTTACAGCTATAAAAGATATTCAAGATGTTACTACGAATGTAAAAAATGGTGGCGATGATATGCGTACATCTGCCTTGCGTGTAAAGGAAGAAATGGATAATGTAAGTAGATTAACGGAAGAAATATCTTCTAGTATGCAGGAAATGTCTATGGGTATAGAAAGCATTAATAGTTCTATTAATAATGTAAATGATATGACTCATAAAAATACAGAAAGCATAAAAGCTTTAAATACTGTAGTATCTAAGTTTAAAGTATGATGTGATATGGCCTTAACAGTTCAAGAACTTTTTTTTTATTTATCTGAAGTATATGGAGCCGAGTTTTGTGCAGGTAAAGAAGGAGTTTTTAGAACTGTAAGCTGGGGATATTATATAGAAGATAAAAGTATTATAGATGACTTAAAGACTGGTAGTTGCGCTGTTTGCTCACTTGTTCCACTAAAAGATAATGAGAAGGCGTTTTTATCTTTTATTAATACCTTAAACGCAAAAGAAGTATCTGTTATTATCATTCTAAAAAGTCACTCCATTGCTAGCTTTCCTTCTTCTATAAGTGAACTTTGCAATAATCTAAATCTTGCATTAATAATGCTTCCTAATTCAATAAACATAGCGTCTTTAATGCAAGGTATAGCAGATTTAATTATAAAAGAAAAATATGACGCTTTAGAACTTACTCATTTTTTTTCAAAGATTATAGAAAATTCTTTTCCTTATACACAGCCCCAAATATTAAAGCCTTATAAATTATTAGAAAGTAAACAGTATTTAATTATATTGCTTTCTCTCCCAGAGAAATTAAAAAATGAAGAAAGTCTTAATTTTTATTTAGATTACTCTTTTAATCCAAAAATAAATTTAAATAAAGATACTTCTTTTTACTTTATTTATAAAAATTACATAGTTTATATAATATCTAATAATTTTGATAGTGTTCCTTCAAAAATAAGTCTTTGTGCAAAAGAGGATAAATACTTTTTTAAGAGTGCAGTTTCTTTAGGAAACATAGCAAGTTCTTTTGCTGATTTTGCACTTGAATATCGCCATGCTGTTTTTGCTATGTGTTTTAAGGATTCTCCAGTACGAGAATATAAGGATTTAGGCATTTATAAGATACTTTCAGAGGTAAAAGATACTTCCGTATTGCTTGATATTTATAATAGTACATTAGGAAAACTAAGCAGTCTTTCTAAAGAAAAATATACATTTTATATTAATACACTTAGCTCCTATTTAGAAATGACAGGCAGTATTAATGAAACTGCAAGTAGTAGTTCAGTTCATCGTAATACTGTATCATATAGAATTAACAAATTAAGTGAACTTTTGGGTATGGATTTGAAAAATGGACATGACCGCTATCTTGTGCAAACGGCATTATATATAAAAACTTTAATGGAAAAGGCTCCAGAACTTTTTAATGATAGCCTACATGAAGAAAATAAGAGAGGTTAGTAATGTTAGATTGGATTTATAAGGGGTCTTCCCCATCTTCTGCAGTCATAATATCTATTTCTATAATATTACTTTCTGGGTTTTTAATGACTCGCCTTACTAAGCAAGCCCGCTTACCAAATGTTACTGCATATATTATAGCAGGTATTATTATAGGTCCTTTTTGTTTAAACTTAGTTCCTGCTAGGGTAATTGAAGGAACAGAGTTTTTGCCAGATATTGCTCTTGCCTTTATCGCTTTTAGTACAGGAGAATTCTTTAAGTTTGAAACTCTTAAAAAAAATGGTGCTAAAGTTATAATAATTACTGTTTTAGAAGCATTAATGGCTTCTGTATTTGTTTTTATCGTAACATTTGTTATTTTACATTTAGAACTTGCTTTTTCTATTGTACTTGCGGCTCTAGCTTCTGCAACTGCTCCTGCTTCTACAATGATGACTATTAGGCAAACTGGGGCAAAGGGGGATTTTGTAGAAACCTTGCTACAAGTTGTGGCTTTTGACGATATTGTGGGGCTACTAGCATACAGCGTAGCAATTTCTGTAGCGGTTCATTCATATACAGGAGAGGCATTTTCTCTTGCTCGTGTAATTTCTCCAATATTAACAAATACAGGAGTTTTAATTCTTGGGGGGCTATTTGGCTTTCTTATGAAGTTTATGATTCAGAAAAAGCGTTCTACAGATAACAGGCTTATAATTTCTATCGCACTTCTTTTTGCTTTTTGTGGTATATGTACAATTTTTGAAGTGTCTCCATTATTGGGCTGTATGTCTATGGGAACTATTTATATAAATACTACTGATGACGAAAAACTTTTTCGCCAGTTAGGATATTTTAGTCCTCCTATATTGCTTTTGTTTTTTGTGCGCTCTGGCATGTCTTTTGATTTAAAAGCTCTTGTAAATCCTGCTGGCTCTATAGGAAATGCTCCTTTATTATTAATTGGAGTCTTATATTTTTTAACTCGCATACTGGGGAAGTATTTAGGGGCATTCTTGGGGTGTTTCATTGCAAAGAAACCAAAGGAAACTCGTAACTATTTAGGGCTGGCTCTTATACCTCAAGCGGGTGTTGCAATAGGACTTGCGGCTTTAGGAGCGAGAACTTTGCAGGGAGAAACAGGTCAAGCCTTGCAGACTATTATACTTGCTTCTAGTGTTTTGTATGAATTAATAGGACCTGGCTGTGCAAAGTTATCTTTATATTTGTCTAAATCTTATTCAAATAAACTAGAAGATATTGTTTTTGTTCATGAAAAGACTGAAGAAGGAAAGACAAAAACAGAATTAGAAATGTTGATTGAACGTATTCAAAAAATACAAGAGGAAATACCTAAATGGAATGAAAATGAAGAAGAAGCGGCTTATACAGAAGAAGCTGAACAGCATTTTTCTGCTATGTGGGAAGAAAATAATCGGCCTGGACGAAAACCTCCTTTTCGCTCTGGTCGAAGAGTTTAATTATTGCTTTTTTATGAGGAGAAAAGATGAAAAATACACAGGATATTATATCTTATTTTCTTGGTTCTTGGTCTAGCAGTTTAAATGTTGGCTCTGTAATATTTCGCATTGTATTATCAGTTATTCTCTCTGCAATAATAGGCTGGGAGCGTTCTAGTAAACGACATACAGCAGGTTTGCGTACTTTTATGGTTGTAACGCTTTCTGGAACTATGGCAATGATGATAGATATTTATATTGACCTATTATATAATTCATCATTATTTTTACTTTCTGCAGCTTCTGTTGTTTCTGCTACAATTATAGCTACAAATTCTTTATTTTTTAGCTCTCGCAATCAAATAAGAGGAATTACTACATCTGGAGCCTTATGGGGGTGTTGTCTTT
>CAJOPO010000059.1 GCA_905236315.1 uncultured Treponema sp. | reverse complement strand
TACTTTATGGAAGTATGCCGCACCATTGCTAAACGTGCAACATGTGATAGGGGCAGAAGTGGCTGCGTAATTGCAAAGGATAATCAAATCCTTGTAACAGGCTATGTTGGTAGCCCCGCAGGTTTGCCTCACTGTGATGATGTAGGTCATCTTATGAGAAAGATGATTCATGCAGATGGTTCTATTACGCAGCACTGTGTACGTACAGTTCATGCGGAACAGAATGCAATATGTCAAGCGGCAAAAAGGGGTATCTCTATAGATAATGCCACCTTATATTGCAAAATGACACCTTGTCGAACTTGCGCTATGCTAATTATAAACTGTGGTATAAAGCGAGTAGTTTGCGAAAAGCACTACCATGATGAAGAAGATTCTCTAAGAATGTTTAAGGAAGCCTCTATAAAAATAGAACATTTAGAAGATTCTGTTCAAACTTACGAAAATATGTAGTTTGGGTAGTGTTAAAAAATATGCTGTACATAGACCAAAAACTTACGAGTAGGTAAGGTAATGGTCTATGTACAGCTTTTTTATAACACTTTCCTTTTTAGTTATCTTTTAATTATAAATTAGAAACAAGCCACTGCTTAAAATCTTCATAATCGTTATTTATAGGCACAGCCTTATCTGGTAAACTTAAAACCTTTTCTAGTCTATCTGGCATAACAGGTTCTCTTCCACAAGCTTTTTCTACAATAGAACCAAATTTAGAAGGATGAGCTGTTTCTAAGACAAGTCCTATAGCTTTTTTTTGTATAACTTTATTTGCCCAAGTAGGTAAGTTTGGTGTTAATCCTGGCTTGTTATAATCAAAAGATTCACCGTTAGCAAGTTTTTGCATAGCTCCATGTCGAATATCATTCCATGCTTTCCAAGCGATAGCACCATGTGGGTCAATGATATAGCCTGTCTTTTCATGACAATTATCTATAGCTTTTATAGTACCTGCATCATCAGTCCAATAGCTTGCAAATAGTTCTCTAACTTGTTCTAGGGTATACATGGAAGTAATTCGTTCATAATTGGAAGGAGCACCAACATCCATTGCGTTACTAAAAGTGGCAACTGAAGGACGAGGGGTATAGTTTCCTGTTGCTATCCAATCAGGCACAGTGTGATTAGAATTAGTTGCTGCAACAAAGCCTTCTATAGGTGCTCCCATTTTTTTTGCTATTAATCCACTTGTTAAGTTTCCAAAGTTTCCACTGGGTACTATGGCTATAATTGAAGGATTCTCTATTTTGCTATCATGGGGACTTCTGTTTTTTGCAACTGTGGCGGCATACATATAATAAAAACTTTGGGGTAGTAAACGAGAAATATTTATAGAATTTGCAGAGGATAGACGGAATTTATTTCTTAAATCTTTATCAGTAAATGCTGTTTTTACTAATTTTTGACAATCATCAAAAGTGCCTTTTACTTTTAGTGCTCTTACATTTCCATCAAAAGTAGATAATTGTTTTTCTTGCAAGGGAGAAATTTTCCCATCAGGAAATAAAATTGTAACATCTATGCCTTGAACATTATGAAATGCACTTCCTACAGCACTACCTGTATCTCCGCTTGTAGCAACTAATATATGTAAATTATCATTTTCTCCTCTATTAAAATATGACATCATTCTTGCCATAAAACGTGCACCAAAATCTTTAAAAGCGCATGTTGGACCATGAAAAAGTTCAATAATATATGTGACTGGATCTACAGGAACAACTTGTGCAGTGAATGGATAAGCATCTTGAATTATTGACTCTAAATCTGAATCAGATATTTCTCCGTCCATATAAGGACGCGCCATTTCAAAAGCAACTTCTCTAAAGGAATGTTCTGGAACACGATTTATAAAATCAGTGTTTAGCTTAGGATATTCGGTAGGAATGTATAATCCTCCAGTTACCATATTCATTCCATTCATTACGGCTGTTTTAAAGTTTACCGCAACGTTTTTATCTCTTGTATCTGTATATATCATTAATAAAAGTCTCCAATTTTGCAAATCTAAAAAAACACTTATAAATGTTTTAAATATAAATGAACTTTTCTTTGTATAGTCTATCAAAAAGTCTATGCTGTTTCAAGGCTGAATCTTAAGGCTTGGTTAAAAAAATAGATATTCTTAACTATGCACGGAAATCACTTTTTTAATATGCACATCTAAAAACAGCTTTCAGTCGCCTCTTAGGATTCAATCCGCCAGTCTCCTTTTCGCAGTTTTTTGAAAGACTACACTTGAAAACTGATTTCCGTGTTAACTATCTTTTACAATAAGTTATAGTCTTTTTATCTAAGCTATAGCTACGTATACAGTGAATACAAGTATAAGAAGATTATATGTAAAATGAGCCATTACTCCTGTGAATATTCCGCGTGTTTTTATTGCACATAGCCTTAAAGCTATTCCTCCTAAAAAAGCATTTATTACAGCAGCATATCCCATATATTTATGCGAAAAGGCGAATAGCACTATACAAATTATTTCTAATGGAAGCCTAAATGTTTTTTTATCAAATAAATATAAAATAAATTCAGGTACAAAACTACGATATAGAGTTTCTTCATAAAAAGCAGCAACTAGAAATTGTATAATCAATCCTATATTTATGTTTTGACTAGAAAGATTGCTTATATTAAAAGTAGTTTTAGTTATATATAGATTTAATGTAAATATAAGAGCATTAAAAATAAGCAGGGAGCCTAATGTAAGTGGAAAATATGATAAAAAATTTAAGATATTAACGTTTTTATAAAGTGTAACCTTAGGAGGTAATGATTTTTTTTGCATAAAGTTAAGTGATAGTGCTATAAGTAATTGATAAATAACGTTTTGCCAAGAAAAAGATATATTATTTTGTACTTTTTGCGTAAACAAAGGAGGCAGTAAAAAAAATAAACAAACAAAGATAAATTCAATAAAAATATATTTTTTTTTCATTTGCTTTGTGCTATTATAGTAATAACAAATATGAATAAAATCAATTAAGGAAAACTGTTTAGAATACAGGAGTCTTTTAAGTGTTTTTATATAGTTTGTTAAAGAGAGGCTAATTTGAGTGCAATCATCTCTGTTATTATAACATTAATAATAATAACTATTATCACCCGTATTTATGTATTGAATGGTGATAAAATACATTTTTTTTCTACAGGTATGGATAAGGGCTTTAAGATAAATGAAATTAAAGTCTTATGGAAACTAGCAAAAAAAACTGATTTAGATAATCCAATGGCTTTGTATGATTCAGTTCCTATACTTAATCAATGTATAAGTAAAATAATCACACAGTCAAGAAGGACTGCTTCGGAAAATAGTCCTAAAACTCAAGATTTTTTATCAAAATTATATAAATATCGTACAAGAATTGCTTTAGATACCGATGGCAAAAGAGGTTTAGAGAATACAAGATACTTAGACGTGGGACAAAGAATTAGTATTATTTATCCTGGAAACGGAGTTTTTGCTGCAAAAATTATAAATAATGGTCGGGAGCTTGTTATATCCATGCCTGTTCAAGATGATAAAAAAAATAGGAGGAAATTAACTCTTACAGGAGATGAATGGAAGGGTAAGGATATAAGCATATATTTATGGCGCAAGGGAGATGCAGGTTATGCGTTTGATACTGTGGTTCTAGGCTCTGGTACATTTGGTGGGCAGGCTTGTATCTTTGTGCGTCAGAGTGAAAAATTAGATAGGACACAAAAACGTCAATCGGTTAGGGCAAATTGTGAAGTATATGCCCAAATGTATATGCTAAAAAGTGATTCTCAGGATTATAGCACTGTAGAAACTTCTGCAGGTTATACTTGTTTAATAGAAGATATAAGTGAAGATGGGGCTATGATACGTATTGGTAGTAAAGGAAAATCTAATGTCCGTATCAAACTTCAATTTATGATAAATGATGAACTTGTAATAATGTACGGTGTGATTAGGGCTGTGGAATATAATAAAATATTAGACCAATCAAGACTGCATTTTGAATGTACTCATGTAGATGCTTCTATGAAAAATGCAATTTTAAGTTATGTATACAACGTAATTCCTGAAGAACAAAAAGACAGAGACCTTGCTATAAAACAAAGTGAGGCTGCTGCAGAAACAGAAAGCGATACTCCAAATGAAGATAGTTCAAGTTATATAGATTCTATAGGAGGAGGCTTTTTATGAAAAAATTAAAAGCCTTTTTGCTTATTTCACTTTCTTTTTGTGCTATATATACGAATGCAGAAGTGAAGCAATATGAAAGTGAATATATAAAGGGAGATATTGTACAAAAAGAAGAAGCTGTAAAAAAAGCTGCATTAGAAGGAGATAATATTTTTTGCTTGCAGGCTTTGGATTTTGCTCTTCAAGCTCAAGATGTATTAGGTGATGATGTAGAAATTTATGATTTAGCAGAAATTTCTGTTCAGTCATTAAAATATAGGGCTGCTCCTGATAGTGTTATTAATGAAATAGCTCAAAAATTATCCCAAGTATTCGCTCAATTTCAGGCTCCTAGAATACGAATAGCTGTATTAAAGCAGTTTAGAAACTTTCCTTCTTTTTCAGCTGTTTCTCTTGTTAATTCGTATCTAACTGAACAAGCGCAAAAAACTGTATATATGGATACTGTAACTTTGGAAGCCTTGCATTTTTTGCGTGATTATGGGAACTCTACTTCTTTTAGCATAATGTTTATATCCGACTTAATGGGAATATGGACAGAACAAAGAGAAGAATTGCAAGCCTCTTATGCTCCGCTTGCCGATAGTTGTAAAAATGAAATTATATCTATACTTTCTGGATTAAATACAGAAAAAAAGAAAGAAGCTGTCTTGCTTATTGCAGAAAACAAAAATATTTCAAAAAAAATCTGTGGAGAAATTGCAGAAAATGTTCTTTCATGGTCTATAAGTAATATGGGAGATAATTCTGATATACAAAAAGGATTTATAGATTTGCAATTAACTTGTGCAAGTGTAATAGCTTCTACTCAGTGGACAAGAGCTTCTGCTTTAATGACTGATTACTTTAACATAGCTCGCAACGAATATGAAAATAATATTTTAGAGCCTGCTGAATTTGCTGTCCTTATACAAGATATTGCTTCTGTAGGTTCTTCAAAAACTGGTCAAGTTTTGGCTCTATATCTGGATTTTCTTAATAGGAGCATGGAAAATAATGTTGCTCCTGTAGAAGTCGTTGTGCTTTCCGTTATAAATGCACTAGGAGAATTAGGCGATAAGACAGCTTTTGATTACCTGCTTTATGTAACATATCTTGATTATCCTGATGAGGTGGTTATGGCTGCTCGTAACGCTTTGGCAAAACTTAAGTGGTAGATTTTTATGTTTTAAGAAAACCTATATTTATAGCTGCAATAATTTGTTGCATTGTTTTTTATACAGGCATCTTTCCTATGAGAGAAAGAAGAGTGTATACAAGTTCTTTAACTATAGAAGATATTAATAGCGTAAGCGGGATTGTTTATTCTTCTCCTATTAAGATTGGAAAATATTATAAATTCAAATTAAAATTAAAAAGTTCTTCTATACAATGCAATACATTATATAAAAGCATAATAAGCACGGCTAAAGGAATTATAGAAGTTAGTCTACCTGCAAATATTGTAGAGGCAGCTTTTCCTGGTAAATTATATTCTCTTTCCACTGTCGGCTGCTATACTTTTGTGGAAAAGGGGGAATGGTTTGAATTTTCTGGTGCATGGAAGAAAAAAGATAATATTTTTGTAGCAGAAGATGCTCACTTTTTAAAACATACACAGGGAATATATGGAAGTATTTTAAATAAAAGAGCTATTTGTAGATTGCATTTTAGGAGAATTTTGTATTCTTGGGGCAAAGCAGGTTCTGTTATTTTAGCCTTACTTTCTGGTATAAGGGAATATGTAGATGAAAAAGATATTGTACTTTTTAGAAAAGCAGGTCTTTCTCATTTACTTGCATTAAGTGGAATGCATCTTGCATTCTTTTCTAACTTTTCAGGTATAATTTTTTATGAAATACTTGGTAAAAAATATGAGAAGATAGCTTCTTTTATAGCTGTGTTTTTATTTATTTTCTTTGCAGGGTTTACACCATCGCTATTACGAGCCTTTTTATGCTATGTAATAGTTTATGTAGCTAAGATTTGTTATTTAAGAAATTATAATATGTTAGAGGTGTTATCATTATCGTTTTTAATACATTGTATTATCGCTCCTAGTGATATTTTTTCTATAGCTTTTATGCTCTCTTATAGTGCCTTAGCTGGTATTTTAATTTTTTCAGATTCTTTAAATAAGTATTTTGTAAAAGCGATTCCGCCTGTACTTTCTAGTTTACTTGCTACATCTACTTCTGCCCAAGTATTTACAATACCTATAACATTTTTTTTATTTGGAACATTTACACCTATAGGCATTATTTCTTCTATTATAATAAGTCCTTTATTGAGTATATTTTTAATCATTGCTATATTTGCAATATTTACTAGTTTACTTATTCCTTATTCATCAATATTTTTTTGTTGCATATTAAATATATTTTATGATATTCTTCTTAATATAGTAAATTTGTTTGTATTTTAGAAAACGAGGTATAATGAACTGTCCAGATTATAATTCACCAATAGCATTAAAAGAATTTATGGATAATAATGGCATGGCAATGCAAAAAAAGTTTGGACAAAACTTTATGGTAAATCCTGCCGTTCGTACTCGTATAATTGATATGCTAGAGGCGAAGGAAAGTGATAGTGTATGGGAAATTGGGCCTGGACTTGGCAGCATGACGCATGAAATCTTAAAAAGAAATTGTAATCTAACTGCCTTTGAAATTGATAAGGGATTTATAAATTTATTAGAACAATTCTTTGAGAAAGAGATAAAAGAAAACAAATTTTCTATTGTAAAGGGTGATGTTTTAAGAAATTGGAAGGGAGCAACAGAGGATAAAAGTGTATCTCAGATAAAACTTTTTGGTAATTTGCCTTATAATATAGCCGCTACATTTATTGCAGATACAATTAAAAATGAATGTATTTTTGATAGATGTGTATTTACTGTTCAAAAAGAAGTTGCTAATAGAATGGGGGCAAAACCAAATACCGCAGAATATTCAGCATTTTCTGTTTTATGCCAATGGAAATATGATGTTATATCTGGAATGGAACTTTTGCCTGGTAATTTTTGGCCTAAACCCAAAGTATCTTCTAAAGTAGTTTTACTAAAACATAAAGAAAATCCCCTTGCTTGTAAAAATACAAAATTATTTTTAAATATTGTGCAAACATTGTTTTCTTCAAGGAGAAAGACAATAGCAAATAATATGAAAAAAATGTCAAATGCAGAATCTTTAACTCAAATTTTTGAAAAAACAGGCATTAGTCCATCTTTAAGAGCAGAAAACTTGAGTCTTGAGCAATTTATAGAACTAGCAGATTTTTATGCAGTGGAGCAGGTATAAAATGGAAGTGCAAATACAAGATAATTTATTAAAAATATTGGATAATATAAAAAAAATAGAACAAAAAAATAATAGAAAAGAAGGTAGTGTAAAATTATGCGCTGTCAGTAAGTTTCATCCTGCTGAAAGCGTGATAGAAGCACTAAAGGGTGGACAAACTTTATTTGGAGAAAATAGAGTACAAGAAGCCTGTTCTAAATTTGAATATATTAATCAAGTTGTTGAAGATAAAAAATTAGCAAAACCTAATTTGCATATAATAGGAGTTTTGCAAAGTAATAAGGTAAAAAAGGCTGTAGAAATTGCTAATTGTATACAATCAGTAGATAGAATAGAATTACTTTTAGAAATAGAAAAACGTTGCACGGTTATAGATAAAAATATAGATGTTTTTCTTGAATTACATACAGCAGAAGATAGTAAAGCAGGTTTTGCAGATGAAACAAGTCTCATAAAAGCATGTGAAGAAGCTGCCTTATTAAAATTTCCTCATATAAGGATAAGTGGATTAATGACGATGGCTCCTTTTACAGAGGATTTAAGTGCAATAATAAAATCTTTTTCTACATTGAGAAAATTAAAAGAACGCCTTAATATAGACTTTCCTAATCTTCCTATAACAGAATTAAGTATGGGAATGAGTGGGGATTATGAAAGTGCAATCGCAGAGGGAAGCACAATGGTAAGGATAGGAACTGCTATATTTGGTAATAGGTAGGCATTATAAGGTGCATAAGTGTTTTTTATTGCATAATATAGGTACTCTTCTTATATTAATAATATCTATTATTTTTTTTCCATTAAAAGTAAATGCTGCAGAAACTTATACATCTACAGATGATTCTACAGAAGCAGAACCTTACCATCCAGGAGAGTTTCCTCAATGGGCGCATAATTTGAGGAGAACAGAGATAATTACTTTAGGTTCGCTACCATTTACTGTATTATGGGTAAGTCTTTCCTATGAAACGTACAATTATGTAACAGGAGTTAGCTCTACATTTCAAAATCCTTTTGGAAGCAATGATTATTCTGAAAGTGATATTGCAAAAATTGTAGGCATTTCTTTTGGGGCAAGTGTAGCCATTGGTCTTGTAGATTTAATAATTACACTTGTTAAGCAAAAAAAAGAAAAAGATTATACTCAAAAAACAAAGGAAGTAATGGAACGCATAAAAATAACCTCATCTCCCCCTGAAGAAAATTTTCCACCCCCTGATATAGAGGTAAATAACGAGGAGAAATGATTGTGCCTAGTTTTTCTATTACTGTTCCTTTGGATTATGTTGGAGCATGTAGGCTTGATAAATACATTTCTTCTATACCAGAAGGAATGAACCGTAGCAGACTAAAAACCTGTGCTACAAATATATTTGTAAATGATAAAAAACAAAAACTTTCTTTTAAAATAAAAGCAAATGATAGAATTTATATAGAATGGCAGGATAATGTACCAGATGATATTATGCCAGAAGACATTCCTCTTGATATTATTTATGAAGATGAAAATGTATGCGTTATAAATAAAAAGCAAGGAATGGTAACTCATCCTGCTTTAGGAAATTGGTCTGGAACTCTTGTAAATGCACTTTTATGGCATTGGGGAAGAGAGAGCATACCACAAAAGAAATTAGAAGAAACTTGTACTACCGAAGCAGAGATAATAGCTTTACGTAGACCTGGTATTGTTCATAGATTAGATAAAGAAACTTCAGGAATTATTATAACTGCAAAAAATATAGAAGCAGAGCAGTGGTTACAAGCTCAGTTTAGAAAACATACAAGAATAGTAAAAGAGTATATTGCAATATGTGTGGGGCATCCCATAAAAACGCATGGAGTTATAAAAACACAAATAATTAGAGACCCTAAAAACAGAAAATTGTTTAAAGCAGTAGAGAATTCTAGTGAAGGAAAGTATGCAGAAACTGAATATCATTGTATAGCGTGCTATGGGGGCTATTCGCTGATGGTATTACATATTGCAACAGGAAGAACACATCAGATTCGAGTTCATCTAAAATATTTAAATTGTCCTATATTGGGGGATGAACTTTATGGTAAGATTGACAATCTTTTTAAAGATGCAACGCTTATGTTACATTCG
>CAJOPO010000058.1 GCA_905236315.1 uncultured Treponema sp. | reverse complement strand
TGTAAGTCGCGCTATTATAGCGACTTACAACTCGCAGGAACCTCGAAAAACTTTCTGAAAGGGAGTTTTTCGAGGTTCCCTTAATTGAGATTTGGAAAAAGAGAATCAAAGTCCACTCTTTCAAATTCTTCTAGTGCACCACCTCTTGTAGCGTTATATATATGTATTTCGTGTGCGGCGGCATAATTTTTTGCTGAACGATATGCAAAGTTTGCAAGTTCTGCATTTAGAGAGGGCATACCTTTTGCAACTTCGTAGTCTTTTACAAAATGCTGTGCTTCATGACTTAAATAATTGCAATTATCTACACCTAGCAGATATATTTGCTTAAATCCTGCATAAATGGCAAACTGAATACATGAATATGTAACAGTAACTCCGCTATAAAATCCTTTTGTAAAATCATCTCCAAAGGTGGGATTTTTATTTTCTATGGGTTCATTAAAAATGTGCCATTTATGCATATCAGGGTAATCGTCTTTTTCAAAACACCATGCACCGTCTGCAATTAACTTTCCTTCTATGTTGGAAGAAAGTATTTCGTTTTTCCATTCTAGTGCAGGCAATAAATCTTGAACAAAATAATAGTTAGGTCTCCATGTTGTATGACTAAAGGCTTTTAGAATACCATTCATACTTATGCAGATTTCATTATGCTCATATAGCCTGTCTAAATCATCAATTTTTAAGCTAGGACCTGTTGCAACTATAAAACATCGCTCTGTGCTATGCAGATTTTTATATTTTTCTAATGCTCTGTTGTTGTAAAGTTCTTTATGAAAGCACAAATCATATAAAGTTTTATATTTAACTTTCTTATTGGAAAGATATAGTTCT
The DNA here is from genome assembly GCA_905236315.1 of uncultured Treponema sp. Taxonomy (GTDB): domain Bacteria; phylum Spirochaetota; class Spirochaetia; order Treponematales; family Treponemataceae; genus Treponema_D. The sequence goes on along the minus strand of CAJOPO010000058.1, from coordinate 4,233 downwards.
TCTTCTTTTACAAGCGGTTGCGATAATAAAATTACGGAATTATCTTTTATATCTGTATAAGTACAAATATTCTGGGGTAATTTGGTTTTAATACATTCAGCACTTGTGCTAGATATAAATGAAGGTAATGCTATTTTGCAATTAATAGATTCTTTTTGTAAATCTTCATATATAATAACACTTAATGCACTAAAACCGTAAATAATTATCGTTGGCTCTAAAGCAAGGGAGTGATAAAGTTCTTTAAGAGGAGCTTGCATAGTATAGCCTGTAATATCATATAGATAATCCCAAAACGTAAATGCGTGTTCAATTCCTTTAGCGTGTAAGAAGTCTTTTATCTCTTTTTCTGCAAATCTTGGAGTTATTATAATAGGAAGAGAAGAAAAATCTTTTATGTATGTTTTAACATCTATTATATTTATTCCTTGATATTCTGTGCCTATTAAGGATTTATCGGATTCTATAATGCAGGCAATGTTATTAGGATTTAACATGTGAACACATCGTTTTCCTAATCTTCCAATTCCCCAAATGGCAAAAGCTTTCTTTTGTAGTGTTTGTAACATTAGGCTGCCTCCTTATAAGAAGGCTCATAATGTGTGTCATTTTCGCTTGCTTTTCCTATGCCTGCTTCGTCTACGCGCTCAAATACCTCTAGCTTTCCTCCTCTGGTGGCATTGTATATCTTTATTCCGCGTGATTGTGCGATGTCCTTTGCCTTATTAAATGCAGAATTCCATAATTCAGTATTGAAGGGATTGTATGATGTATAAATGTCTTCTTCTTTATAAAAATGATTTCCTATAGTACCTGTAGCAGCATAATTCATATCTACTCCTAAAAGGTAAATATTTTTAAAGCCCATGTAGATTGCAAATTGCAAACAAGTATAAGCAATGGTTGTTCCTCCATAAACGCCCCATGCGGCATCTTCTGAAAAATCATCAAGAATATTAGTGCAAAAATCTGACATCAATACATGAAACGTTTCAAAACTATTAAAATTATATTTAGCAAAGAGTTTTTGGGCAGTTTTGCTTGTATCTCCAATATAAATGGAATCTAAATTAAGATTAGAAATATCTTTTGCATAATCTTCTATAAAAAATGAATCTTGGGCTGCATAACAATTAGGTCGCCATTTAGTTTGTTCAAACGCTAGATATATTTTATTCATTCCGAAAGAAAATATTTTGTTTTTATGTAAGCAATCTAAATCGCTTATTGTAAGACTTGGACCATTTGCCACTATAAAGCAAGATTCATTTTTGTGGCTATTACATGTTTTTGCAATATTAGGATTATAATATTCTGGAAACTGATGTGAAAAATCATAAATATTAAAGACTTTTGCAGATGTAGAAAAGTTGGGGTAGTGTTCTGCTTTTGTAGTTAAGAACACATTCCCTAAAAAATCATCGCTTTTATCCATATATTCGCTAAAGGGAAGCAGCGATAAAAAAGATTTTGTTTGTTCTTTGGTCATAGTTTTTGAAGGCATAAAATATATTTTTGTTCTATATGACTCTAGTTTAGATGCTAATTCTAAAGCTACAAGATTTATGCCATAGAAAAGGGTAGGGGTAGCAACATCAAAGAAGAATGGTAGATTATCAAGAAGATTTTCTTTCCCTATTCCCATACATTCTTGCGGTTGCTTGGAATATATGAGATAAGAATAAATGCCTGCGTTTTCTATTTGTTTAACAATATCTGTGTAATATAGGGGCGTAATTAGGATTATGTTGTCTTTATAATTTTTTATATATTCTTTAAAAGAAATTATTTTTCGATTAAATAGCATTGTTCCTTGCTTTCCTTTATCATTATCAATAAATGCTATTATTTTCTCTATTCCTAAAAACTTGATGGCATATTCACAGCGGCGACCAGTTCCCCATACAATATATCTCATATTAGCTCCTTTTTTTGTATTTTTAATAGACCTGTAGATTGCATAGCGGCAGGAACATCAATATTGTTTGTACTCTTAAAGCCTCTACATGTTTTACAAAAATTTGTATAACCCTTTGTTGTAAAACCTAGCCTAAACTCAATTAATTCCTTTGCTTTGGAAGAATTATATTGGGATAAATCATACACTTCTTCTATGTCTTCTTCCCCTGCAATGCCTGCTACACTTGCATAAGAAGCGTAGTTACAGTTATATAATTTGCCATTACGTAGTTCTTGCCATGATTGTGTACATTCATCTCGATGCTTGATTAAGAAATCTTCTGGCATATTGGAAAAGTCTGTTGCTTCTGGAGCAAGGTTTATCCAGTTGTCCACCTTGTTTATATAATGCTTTATTCCATATTCGTTAAACTTTTTTACAAGCATGTCTAATTTATTTTTTGTTTTAGGAAGTGCATTTGTATAATCATCTATTGTTACTTCAATATTACATTTTGAAAGTTTATTGCAGACTTTATCGGAAGGGATAATAGTTCCGTTAGTAACGGTTCTAAGTTTATCTATTTTATTTCCATAGTTGCTATCGATATATTCAATTATGTCTGTAATATTTTTATATAAAAAAGGTTCTCCTCCACTTATATGGAACAACATTATGCGCTCAACACATTGAAAAAATAAATCAACGTCCATTTTTAGTGAGGGTAAATCTCTAACAAAGAACTCTTTTGCAAAAGGATTAAAGTTTAAGCAGTAGCGGCAATTCAAATTACATCTTGTGCTTGGCAGAAAAGAAATGCTTGAAAAGTAAACCTTATTATATTTATAGGCATAATACACTGATAAAAACTCTTCTATTAAAAAGAAATCTTTATCAGCAGTAAATCCTGCTTTTGTAAGTTGGGTGATGACCTTTGTTCTAGCAATTTGGGACATGGTTATAATTATTCCCTGATTTTCTGTTAGCTTTATATTTTCCAAGCTATAGCACATAAGACCATTTATCTTTTGCCCTTGTTTTGCAGGGGAATTATCAATGTATCCTAATAAGCGTATTTCCTTTTTAATAATGTTAAAAAACTGATTCCCATAATCACCTGCTCCAAAAAGATAAAATTCTTTTTTGCTTTCCATATTTTCATACACAGAGTCATATTCATGCCCTTTATTTGTCCACTTCATAATTAGCCCCTTAAAAACTCAACACCTGTTCGATAACGAAGTTATCGAGCAGGTTTAATTTCTGCTTTTAATAATGAATCATAGCGTTCAAGCCTGTCTGGATAGTCTGAGTTTGTTGAAAAATATTCTTTGTGATAATCTTGCATTATCTTTTGTGCTTTAGCTAAAGCGGTTTTGTTTTTCTGATTTAGTGCAATTTCTGCTACGTTGCTTGCATGGTAGGCGTAAAAACGCTTTACATAGAGAATGATGTCTTCAGAAACGGCATTTTGATTAAATGTTTGTAGTAAATATTCATAAGCCTTTAGCCAATCAAATCTTTTATTTAGGTCAAGTGTGTGGCAGCCAGAGTCTTTTCTTTGCCTATAATGATAAAAGGACTTATCAATATAGCTGGCGGTGTTTACATTTAAGAGAAGTTTCCCTAGATAAAGAACATCTCCTCCTAACTGTAGACTTTCATCAAACATAATAGCCTTGCCATTTGGAAAAATTACCTTACGGCTATAAATTTTATCCCACATATATGCAAACCCCTGATAATCATCTCTGTGGTAGACGTATTCTAAGATGTCGTTTTTGTAGAAAATGCCAGTTTTTACCGCTCTCTTATTTTTTATGATTACAGATTTATCCTCAAATTCTTTGAACCAACTTGCACAGGCCATATCAATGTTGTTTGAGCAAATGACATTCATTAGGCTTTCGTACATATCCAATTCAAGATAATCATCGCAATCAACAAACGCTATATAGTCGCCTGTTGAAAGGTTTATACCTATATTTCTTGCAGCACTTTCACCTTTATTTTCTTGATGTATTAATTTTATTCTGGAATCTTTACTAGCATATCTATCGCAAATTTGTCCTGATGAATCTTTAGAACCATCATCAATTAGGATAATTTCTAAGTTTTTATAAGTTTGATTTATAATGCTATCTAAGCATTGGGAAAGATAATTTTCAGTATTATATACAGGAACAATTACAGAAAGTAGGGGAGACATCACACTGACTCCTTATGTAAAGAAGCAGCTAGGCTAGGTAGATGTTCGTTATTTGTGCTAGAAACGAACGAAAGGGGATAAATTATACTATACTGTTGTACCCCCCCCCTCATAAATATTAGCT
>CAJOPO010000057.1 GCA_905236315.1 uncultured Treponema sp. | reverse complement strand
CCTTTGTGGTCATCGCTTTGACCGCCAATTTGGCACTCTTCCTCTAGGTTATGACCATAAGTACACATATAGCCATTTTGGTTATAACTTAAAGGCTACAGATTTACAGGCTGCCATAGGCTGTGCTCAGCTAGAAAAGTTCCCCTCCTTTGTACAAAAGCGCAAGGAAAACTTTAAGCACTTAAGAGAAGGTCTTGAGGGCACACAAGCTAAACTCATCTTGCCAGAGCCTGTTTCAAATTCTAATCCTAGCTGGTTTGGTTTTATGATTACTTGTAAAGAGGGCGTGAATAGAACAGAGCTTGTAAAGAAAATAGAAAATGCAAAGATTCAAACAAGAGCCTTGTTTGCAGGTAACCTAACACGCCACCCCTGCTTTGACCAGATTAGAGGCACAGACGCTTATCGCGTAATTGGAGATTTAAGCGTAACTGATAGAATTATGAAAGACACTTTCTGGATAGGAGTTTATCCTGGAATGACAGACGCTATGTTAGACCGAATGATAAGCGTAATAAAGACTAGCATCTAGAAATGAATCATAAGCAAGAAGTGTTTTTACAGTTCGTAAAATTTGGAATAGTGGGCATCTCTAATACAGCAATTTCGTATGGCGTATACGCAATCCTTACATATATAGGTTTGCAATACATCGTGGCAAACGCTATAGGATTTTTTGTTAGCGTTGTTAATTCTTTTTACTGGAATAATAAATATGTATTTAAAGAGTCAAAAGAAAAACGTTCCATTTTATTAACTTTCATAAAAACACTTCTTGCATATTCAGTTACAAGCCTTTTCTTAAGCAGTATTCTGCTAGCGGTGTTCGTAGAAAAATTAAGCATTTCAAAATATATAGCTCCTTTGATTGTGCTTTGCATAACGGTTCCGTTAAACTTCCTTATACAGAAGTTTTGGGCATTTAAGGGATAGAGTTTCATGAAAAAGATAAAGCCCACTTTCCTACTTGTCATACTTTTTGTTTCTTTTCTAATATCCTGCAAAAACTCCTCTGATATTGCTATCCTTTATACAAATGATATTCACTGCACCATAGATACAGACTTTGGCTTTCCTGAACTTTCTGCATACAAAAATAATCTAAAAAGAAAGATGACTAACGTGCTAACCGTAGACGCAGGAGATGCCATACAAGGAAATGCTATTGGTCTTGCATCTAAAGGGGAAGCCATCATTAATATTATGAATGTGGTGGGCTATGACTTTGCCACCTTTGGAAACCACGAATTTGACTATGGGCTACAAAATCTAAGGCAGCTTTTAGACATAGCAAATGCGCAGTATCTTTGCTGTAACATTGACTATGCAGGTGAGGACGCAACATTCATTAATCATTTTTCCCCCTACATAATAAAACAATATGGAAAGATAAATCTTGCTTTTATTGGAGCACTAACGCCTGATACCCAAAAAATCAGCATAGTAGATTCTAATAATGCAGAAAGAAATTTATATAACTTTTATGAAAAAGACAGTGGCAAGGCTCTATATCAGAAAATACAAGACACTGTAAATGAATGTCGCTCTCTTGGCGCGGACTATATAATACTTCTTGCACACTTAGGCACTACAGATAGCGTTTATTCTTCTTATGCCGTTGCCGCAAACACGGAGAGCATAGACATTATCATAGATGGGCACTCTCACAGCGTTATAGAAGATGAAGTTGTAAAAAACTCACTCGGAAAAGATGTGCATATCACTTCCACAGGCTCTCACTTTAAGAACTTTGGTAAGCTCCTAATTTCCCCACAAGGAAAGTTTTCTTTTAGCTTAATTAGCGCAGGGGCATATAAAAAGCAAGATAGCTCTGTTGCGCAATGTATAAAAAACGAAAAAAGCAAAACAGAAGATTTATTAAATGCCATTGTTGCAAAGAGTAATAAAACGCTAGATTATACCAACTCCAAAAATGAACGCATAATCTTAAAAGAAGAAACAGCCTTAGGCGACTTTTGTGCGGATGCCTTTAGGCTAACATCAAATGCAGACATTGCCCTTATCAACGCAGGGGGCATTCGTAGTGGCATAGTGGAAGGAAACATCACAAATAAAGATTTATATTCGGTTTTTCCTTTTGGTAATCTTTTATGCACGGCACACATTCGTGGGGATAAAATACTAGAAGCCCTTGAATATGCGTATAGTTTTTTGCCCAATGCTTCAAAAACCTTTTTACAAGTGTCTGGCATTAGCTTTGATGTGGATTTATCCTGCAGCCCGCGCGTTCAGAATGTAAAAGTGTTGCAAGATAAAAAATATATAGATATTGAATCAAAAAAGTTTTATACTGTTACTAGTAATAACTTTTTATTACAAACAATGGGCGATGGCTTTACTATGTTTAAGGATATTGAGGTCTTTGCTACAGGGCGTACAGATAGCGATGCATTAAAAACATATTTAGTTGATTATTTGCACGGCAATTTAGATTTATATACAGATGTGGATAGCAGAATAAATATACTGGAGAATATAGAGTGAAAAAGGTTATAACTTACGGTTCTTTTGATTTGTTTCACGAAGGGCATTATAATTTACTACAAAGGGCAAAGGCCTTAGGTGACTACCTAATTGTTGGTGTTACTACCGAACAATACGATGAAACTCGCGGGAAATTAAACGTTATGGATTCCCTAGAAGAACGCATGGAAAACGTGCGCAATTCAGGTTTTGCTGACCAAGTGATTGTAGAAGACCATCTAGGGCAAAAGATAGAAGACATACAAAAGTATGATGTCAACGTCTTTGCTATAGGCTCTGATTGGGAAGGTAAATTTGATTATCTAAGAGACTTTTGCGAAGTCGTATATCTCCCGCGTACAAAGCATGTGTCTTCCACAATCTTGCGAATAAAAAAGCACCCTATAATTAGGTTGGGCATTATTGGCACAGGACGAATAGCGGGAAGATTTGTGGGAGAAGCAAAGTTTGTAAGCGGTGTTTCTGTGTGCTCTGTATATAACCCACATATAAAGAGCGCGGAAAACTTTTGCAATAGGTTCCAGCTAGAAAGTTTTACTGATAATTTTGAAGAATTCCTACAAACTGTAGATGCCGTTTATGTAGCCTCCCCTCATGAAACACACTTTGATTATACCAAAAATTCCCTAATGCAAAAAAAACATGTCTTATGTGAAAAGCCCCTCGCCCTTGCAGAAGCACAAGCAAGGGAACTTTTTGACATTGCTTCAGAAAAAGACGTAGTTTTACTAGAAGCCATAAAGAGTGCGTACTGTCCGGGCTTTGTGCAGTTAGTAAGCGTTGCCCGCAGTGGCGTTATAGGCTCTATACGCGATGTGGAAGCCTGCTTTACGCGCCTTATTAATCCTGGCACACGCGAAACTACTAACGTGGACTTTGGTGGCTCCTTTACAGAATACGGAAGCTATACTTTGCTACCCATGATAAAGTTGTTTGGTAAAGATTTTGAAGACATTCGCTTTGATAGCATATTTGCAGAAAACGGCGTTGATATGTATACAAAGGCTTTTGTAAAATATAAGAATGGCTTTGCCCTTGCAAAGACTGGCTTAGGCGTAAAGTCAGAAGGGCAGCTTTTAATTTCTGGCACACAGGGCTACATCTTAGCCCCCTCTCCTTGGTGGCTTACAAAGGGCTTTGAAGTGCGCTACGAAAACCCCAATAAGATAGATAGATACGTTTCTACGTTCTTAGGCTCTGGGCTTAGATATGAACTTAGCGACTTTGTACATCTTATTAACGGTGAGCACAACAGAGCGTTTAAACTAACAGCTGGGGAATCTATTGCAATAGCGCGTGCTATGGAAAAATTTATGCAAGAACGCAAAAAAGAGGAATGAGAAATGAGTAATAAATTGTTATGCCTTTTATGTAGCATAATATTTCTTTTTGCGTCATGCAATAATGTTAATAATGCTACAGTCCCTACTACAAATGAGAGTGAAAAAGGAGAATCTAATATGAAAATATGGGCGCATAGAGGTTGCTGTTATGCTTGGCCAGAAAATACACTACAAGCATTTGAAGCCGCCACTGCTTTAAATATTACTGGCATAGAGCTAGATATTCAATTAACAAAGGATAATGAGATTGTAGTTATCCATGACGAAACTGTAAATAGAACTACAAATGGAAATGGCAACGTACAAGACTTTACCTTACAAGAAATAAAAAAGCTAAAGATACAAACCCATCCTGGATTGCTTGGTATAAAACGCTACACAGAGATTCCTACAATAAAAGAAGTCTTTGATTTACTAAAGCCCTACTGCTTAAAGAACGGCTTAAAAATCAACATTGAACTAAAGAATAGCCGCGTGCGTTATGAAGGCATGGAAGATATGATTCTTGCCCTTGTAGCCGATTATGAATTAGGGGACTACATAGTTTACTCTTCTTTTAATCCAGATTCCATATTAATGATAAAAGAGAAAAATCCTTCTGCACAAATAGGCATTTTAAACAGCAGCCTAGAAGAATGTTTTAAGTTTAGCAAAGAAAACACTGTAGACGCTCTTCACCCCTATGTAAAAAATTTAGGAGATATAAAGAGCATTAGAGCGGAATGTACGCTTCCAATCAGAGCCTATGGGCTAGAGAGTAAGTTTTACCCAAACAAAGATGCTTATGAAACGCATAATCTAAAAGATTTAGAGGATATGGGGGTTACAGATGTGTTTACGAACGTTCCAGAATTTTATGCGAAATAGTGGGCTTTTTGCTATGGGATTTTTTTCTATATTCAGTTTCTTTTCTTGCTCTCACAATACCTCTTCTACTACTGTTGCAGATTATCCTAAAACTTTTCTTACATTTGACTTAGGAAAAGCGGTCAATTACGACAGTGGCATTTATGAAGCAAAAGACGCAAGTTATATGAGCGACTTTCATTTTTATAGGGTACACACAGGCGACCAATTCTTTTTTGATACAAAGGGCTATGAATATCAGATTGCCTTTTATAATGAAGATATAGAAGACCGCTTTATATATACATATTGCTATTCAGACGAAGAAAACTGGTCTACCTTTACGAAAAACATAAATGCAAAGGCATGGAACACAGGGCTTTATTCTTTTACGCAAGACGGATATGCTCGTGTTATTATACACAAAAAGTTTAATAGGGCTATTTCGCAAGAAGAAAAGCAGTCTATAGAGTCTAGTTGCTTTTTTGTGCGCCAAGATATTCCGTATCAAGAAAAGCCCTATTTTACCCCAGAGATTCAGTCTGTTGCAGATAGTGTAAACAGCTTAAAAACTGAAGATACTCTAACCTTCGCCCTTCTTACCGACAATCATTATGTTATAAATGGACACTGGGAAGACACCGCACATAACTTGCAGGCTGTAAATAAAAAAGTTAATTATGATGCCCTCATTCATTTAGGCGACTACACAGACGGCATGACCCCCGCTAGTATAACAAAAGAATATTTTGGCACAGTATATGATGATATGAAAAAATTAAACGTGCCACTTTTCTTAGTCTTGGGAAATCATGATGCAAATTACTTTAGAAATAATCCTGAAAGTTTAAACGTGGACGAGCAAAGTCATTTATACTTGCAAAATGACCTTCCGTATTATTATAAGGATTTTGATTCTAAAAAACTTCGTATACTTTTTTTGTATTCATTTGACCACACTCAAGTGGGGCAGAATAATCGCTACGGCTTTCCTATAGAAGAAGTGGAATGGGTAAAAAAGACTTTAGATAATACGCCTTCCGACTATAAAGTGCTTATATGTTCCCATGTTCCTCTTTTGCCAGAAATGCACTTTTGGAGTGATGCAATTCGTAATGGTCCTGAAATGATAGAGGTACTAGAAAGCTTTAACAAAGACTCTAAACGCATACTCGCTTTCTTGCATGGGCACACTCATTGCGACCAAATAAATTCTAGTTTGAGTTTCCCCATAGTGTCCATTGGCTGTGCAAAAATAGAAGATGAGCAAGAGAAAAAGGTAGAAGGTTCTGTTACCTATCACAGAAAGGTGGGAGATGTAACGCAAGAGCTATGGGATGTATTGGTTTTAAATACAAAGACAGGTAAACTTAACTTTGTTAGGTTTGGTGCAGGAAAAGACAGGGAAATATAATTTTTTGCCAATCCTTATGGTAGACTATGTTACATAGATTGACCTCTCCATGATGGTCTATGTGTTGTGTACACGTCAATGGGGGCGACGTGTATATGTCGGTGGGACTGACGTATACACGTCGGTATGTGTGACGTATACACGTCAGTCCCTTCCCCCCTAATGCACATAAATGGGTAAATTATAAAATAGGAAACAGGAGGCACAGAATGTCAGCGGTAGATATGCACAGCGATTTGTTCAAGAAATGACTTATTCCGAAAAGTTCTATAATTTTCTAAAAAATCTCTCCCACAAAAAGCAAAATCTGTGCTATACTAAAATTATGAAAATCTACCTTGACAACTGTTGTTACAACCGCCCCTACGACGACCAAAGTTACCTCAATGTGTCGCTTGAAACGCAGGCGAAGTTGCGGGTGCAGGAAGAAATCCGAACGGGGAAGCACGAGCTGGTCTGGTCGGCAATCGAGGACTACGAGAACGCGCAGAATCCGTTTGAAATCCGACGGGACGCAATAGCGCAGTGGCGGAATCTTGCCGTTCAGGTGCAGATGGCTGACGCGGCGGTTGTCGAAAACGCTAAGAGCATCATGCAGAAAGGAATCAAGAACAAGGACGCGCTTCATATCGCAAGCGCGATTGCCGCAGACTGCGATGTGTTTCTGACAGTTGACAGGAAATTGCTCAAAACGCCGATTGACGGAATCAAAACCCTAAGCCCGATAGATTTTTTGCAGTACGAGGAGGAAACTGATGACTGAAACCGCATACAAGACCGACACGGTGGTAAAACAGGAGGGAATGACGATATTGCTCGAAAAACTCGGCATGGTGGACGCGGAACGCTTCATCTCGCTCATTATCCGCGAGCCGTTCGACTACACAAAATGGAGAGCGGACT
>CAJOPO010000056.1 GCA_905236315.1 uncultured Treponema sp. | reverse complement strand
TTGAATCCTAAGGATTACAAAAACACTCTGTTCGTGCTGCCTGAGTAAGCGGCAAACGTAAATAATTACAAAGCACACACATTCGTAAAAGTCGTGCGAATGTGGCGTGTAGAGGGCTAGCCCTCGATTTTGTAATCGACAGATTCAATCCGCAGAGGCGACTGGAAACTGTTTTTTATATGTGTACGTTTGTGTACGTTGAAAATTGATTTCCGTGTATTATAGATTTTTATAGATTATCCTTAAAGAATGTTTCTATCTTTGCTATTGCGTCAGCTTCATCTGCACCATCAGCGGTAACTTTTACAGTGTGTCCCTGCTTTGCGCCTAAACTCATAACTGCAATAAGGCGTTTTGCATCTGCTGTTTTGCCATTACATTCCACCTTTATAGTGCTAGAAAAAGGTTTTGCCACTTTTACTAGCTCTCCACCTGGACGAGCATGAATTCCTAATTCATCAGTTATTGTGTATTCAAACTGCTTCATTTAATTCTCCTTAAGTAATAATTTATATGTTTTAAACATTATACACCCAAATAAAAAAAAATGCCGAAAAAATTTGCATTTTTTGCAAATATTTTTTCGGCATAACATTTCGTTCGCCTCCTGAAAAAACGAATGAAACTTACATATAAGAGGTTCTAAAAACTTTCTGCTTTTAGAACCAAATTTGAAAATGTGATATTAAAAAATCATTCTTCTACAGGCTTTTTTAGTAAACCAAGCATTAAACAACTTATTGCAGAGCCTACTAGTAATGCTACTATGTACATTGGCCAGTTTCCTACTACTGGGAATACGAATATACCACCGTGAGGAGCCATAAGCGTACAGTTAAATAACATAGATAGAGCACCTGCAACAGCAGAACCTACTATACAAGATGGTAATACACGACCTGGGTCGCTTGCAGCAAAAGGAATAGCACCTTCTGTAATAAATGCTGCTCCCATTACAAAGTTTACAGGACCTGCTTTGCGTTCTTCTGCAGTAAACTTATTCTTAAAGATAAGAGTTGCCGCTGCTATTGCTATAGGAGGAACCATTCCACCTATCATAACGGCAGCCATAATGTTATAGTGTCCTTCAGCAAGCATACCAGTACCAAATACATAAGCGGCTTTGTTTACAGGACCACCCATATCTACAGCCATCATTCCGCCAAGTATAAGACCTAAGACAACGCCAAGATTTCCTAAGTTATTAAGACCAGTGTTTAGTGCACGGTTTATCGCTCCTACTATAGGTTCTACAATAAAGTTCATTCCCAAACCTACAAGTAGCATACCAATAAGTGGGTATAGCAATATTGGTTTAATTCCGTCAAGGCTCTTAGGAAGCCCCGCAAAGCATTTCTTTAAAAGAATAACTACATAACCTGCAAGGAAGCCTGCAACTAAGGCTCCCAAGAAGCCTGATGTTCCGTTTGCAGCCATTGCGCCACCAACAAAGCCTAATGCAAGTCCTGGTCGGTCTGCAATGCTCATTGCAATAAATCCTGCAAGAACTGGAAGCATAAAGCCAAATGCTACACCACCAACTTTGCCTTTTAAGAAAGCGGATAGAGGATGATTTGTACCAAAGTTACCATCCATTGGCTGACCTGTTAGTGTATCAATTAGGAAGGCTAATGCTATTAAAATGCCACCACCTACGACAAATGGAAGCATGTGTGTAACACCATTCATTAAGTGCTTGTAAATTGAATGACCTGCAGAATCTTTTGTAGCACTTTCTGAACTTGTTTCATTAGTTTGTGCCTTATACAAAGGTGCATCTCCTTTTAATATGCGAGACACTAGCTCATCGCCCTTGCTTATACCTTCTGCAACACGTACTTGAATAACTGGGCGGCCGTTAAAGCGCGCCATAGGTACGTTTATGTCTGCTGCAACAATAATTCCTGCTGCATTGCGAATCTCTTCTGCTGTAAGTTCGTTACGCAATCCTTCTTGACCGTGAGTTTCTACTTTAATAGACACACCAGCCCTTGCAGCGGCCTTGCTTAAGCTTTCTGCGGACATCTTGGTGTGTGCAATACCTGTTGGACAACCTGTAACTGCAAGAATCTTTGGTAAACCAGTAGGAGCGGGCTTTGCTTGTGCGTCTGCCTTATCTTTTTCTGTTTCTGCCTGGTCAACTATATTAATAAACTCGTCTACAGTTTTTGCAGCTAACAATTTTTTTGTAAAACTTTCGTCTAAAAGTAATATGGAAAGTTTGCTTAATACATCTACGTGTACATTATCTTTTGTGTTTGGAGCGGCTATAAGGAACATTACTTTAACAGGCTCGCCGTCTGGAGCGTC
>CAJOPO010000055.1 GCA_905236315.1 uncultured Treponema sp. | reverse complement strand
TTCTTTAGGATTTTCCCTACCAGTCATTTCTCCTATAAAAGACTTCCTAGAAAGCCCTATTAAAACTTTATACTTTCCACCACAGAGTTTTGAACAATTAACAATGAGCATTTTGTTGCCCTGTAGATTTTTGCCAAATCCTATTCCTGGGTCAATGATTATATTTTGTTCCTGTATGCCCATATTTTTAGCATACAAGGCTCTACTTTCTAAATAATCGCTTACTTCTTGCACTATATTATCATATACAGTATTGTCTTGCATATAAGAAGGCTGCCCCCTCTTATGCATTAAAATCACATCTAAATGATTTTTTGCTACAAAAGACGCAATATGTTCATCATCTTCTAATGCAGATACATCATTAAGTATATTAGCCCCTTCATTCCATGCCTCTTCTATAACAGATTTTTTTCTAGTATCTACAGAAATAGGTATATTAGATACTTTGCGCACAGCCTTTATTACTGGTAAAATACGAGAGAGTTCTTCTTTTCCTTCTATATATAAGGCTCCTGGCCTAGTAGACTCCCCTCCAATATCTATTATATCAGCCCCTTCATCTATTAGTTTTAGGGCTAAATCTATTCCACCTCTAGAATCTGCATAAAAACTATCATCTGTACAGTTTACAATTCCCATTATTTTAGGCATTGATGTAAGTTTTAGTTCCAAAATTATATCCTATAATGAATTTTTACCTTAGCAAAGAAATTGCCGCTTCTTCTATATAGCTATGCAAAAGAGAAGCTTCTTCTAACACTTGACTACGGCTTCCTGTTTTTGCAAAGGTATCAGGAAAAGCAAGCAAAGAAGTCTTTATTTTTGTTTTAGATAAAAGACTTTGTAGTTCCAAAGAAAAACTACCTGTCTTCATTCCATCTTCTACAAAAACAACGCCTGTATAAGAGAGTGCAATATCTACAAAGTAATTATTATCAAACGGTTTTATAAAACGAAGAACATATATATCTGTTTGTATATCTTTTAAAAGTAAGGAACGAGCAGCGGTAATAGCTTCACTATACATACTTCCTGTACAGACTATAAGAATAGAAGCTGTTTCCTTTATATCTCCTTTTTCTTGTTCGTCCATAAAACGCGCACTAACAGCAGGGGCATATTCAAAAGCCTTTATAAGTAAGCCTCGTCCTTCTTCTATGGGTGAAGAAAAAGATTCTATTTCTGAAGGACAAGACATTTTAGGCCATCTTATAACAATGGGACCCTTAGCTTTTTCTACTGCCCAAGTAAGACAGATTTCTAAATCTTTTGCACTGCATACAGTTAGCATTGTTAAATTTGGTATACTACGCAATAGCACTATATCAAAAATGCCTTGATGAGTTTCTCCATCAGAAGGAACAGCTCCCGCCCTATCTAACACCATTACAACATGCCTACAAGGAAGAGCAATATCTTCTATTACTTGGTCTATAGCACGCTGCATAAAGGTAGAATAAATAGCAACTACAGGAACAAGACCACCAGAAGCAAGTCCACCTGCAAATGTTACAGCATGTTCTTCTGCAATGCCAACATCAAAAAATCTATCTTTATAGTGGCGAGCAAAGGCATCAAGCCCTGTTCCCTTAGACATAGCAGCGGTAATAGCAACTAATCTAGGGTTCTTTTCTCCCATAGAAACCATAACGCGACTAAATATCTCTGTAAAACTCAATGAATCAAATTTTTCTACAAAACCATCGCTTATATTAAAAGGTCCTACCCCATGAAAAGAAGCGGGGTCATTCTCTGCGGGGCTATATCCTTTTCCCTTCTTTGTAACAACATGAATTACAACAGGACGAGGAATCTTTTTTGCACGGTAGAAAAAACGTTCTAGCTGCTCAATATTATGTCCATTAAGTGGACCTACATATTCAAAGCCTAAATCTACAAAAAGATTGTTTGTAAGTAAAAGCCCCTTTAAGCCTCTCTTAAAACGATAAATAAATTTTCCTAAATGTCTATTTATATAAGGAATATAGTCTATAGCCTTATCTACTTTATATCTAAAACTTTGATATGCTTCTGTTGTTGTTAATCGGGATAAATAACGAGAAATAGCACCTGTATTCTGGCTTATAGACATCTGATTGTCATTTACTATAACTATAAGATTTTTTGCAAGTTGACCTGCATGGTTTAAAGCTTCATAAGCCATTCCTCCTGTAAGGGCACCATCTCCTATTACAGCAACTACCTTATCAGTCCTTCCTTCTAAGTTCCAAGCAGTTAGCAACCCTAATGCAGATGATATGGAAGAAGATGAATGACCTGCGTCAAAATAATCATGAGGACTTTCTGATATACGTGTAAAACCAGATAGACCATCTTTTGTACGCAAAGAAGAAAACTGTTCATATCTACCTGTAAGCAATTTATGTGGATAGCTTTGATGACTTACATCCCAAACTATAGCGTCCTGAGGACTATTAAAAACTCTATGTAAGGCTATAGTTAGTTCTACAACACCAAGATTACTTGCTAGATGACCTCCATTTTTGCTTACAACTTCAATTATTTTATTGCGCATTTCCTCTGCCAAAAGAGGAAGTTTTTCTTCTGGTATCTTTTTGAGGTCGTAAGGTGAATGAATATTCTGAAGCAACAAAGATATCTCCGTTATCTATTGTAAACAAAAAAGACCGCAGCACAATAAAAACAACTGCGGTCTTTTAAGGCAAACTACAATATTACTTGCTCTTATGCCTATTTCTTCTAAGCTTCTTCTTTCGCTTATGTGTCGCTATTTTTGCGCGCTTTCTTTTCTTTCCACAGGGCACGATAGAACTCCTTAAAAAATAACTTGAGTCAACAAAAAACTCAGTAGATTTTTAAACAATCTTATTCTATAATTATGATAGTTTTTAGCCTGTACGTCAAGTAAAAAGAAAATAAAAATCATAAATTTCTAAGAAAGAAGTTTAAGAATAACATTCCCTCCTCTGTTAAATAAAATTGTTCTTCATTATATTCTACAGCTTTTTTTTCTTGCAAAAACCTATCCCATATTCCGTTAGAATCATGCAATCTTTCTTTTAAATTACCATAATGAGGAGCTATATTAGAAAATCTTTTTTTATATTCTGTAGCAGATATTCCTTCAAAAGAACGTAAGCCCATCATAATAAACTCAAATTCTTTTATTTCGGGAGGCAAAGTTTCTAGTTCAATAAGATGATTTTTTTGCAAAGAAGTTAAATCATCTATTTTCTTATGCCATCCCTTTATATATACATCTAGCTCCTTAGTATTATTCCATCTAAGCCCATCGTCCTTTTCGCCCATATATATAGTGCCAACAGCCCCCGCTCCTATACCTATATAATCTTGCTGCCTCCAGTAAGAAAGATTATGAACACTTTTATGTCCTTCTAAAGCAAAATTAGAAACTTCATAATGTTTATACCCATTTTTTAAAAGTAAATCTCGTCCTAAAAGCCACTGCCTATCTGCTATGTCAAAATCATAGCTCATACCTTCTTGTATTTTACGGTCTAAGGGAGTGCCTTCTTCTATAGTAAGTGAATATAAAGAAATGTGATGAGGTTTATACGAAATAATGCTTTGTAGAGATTTTATAAAATCATCTGTATCTTGACACGGCAAGCCTGATATTACATCAAGGCTTATATCTTTTTGCCATTGGCTAAAAACTATATTTAGAGCATTTTTTACACTTTCTACACTGCAATGTCTGTTTACTGCATTTAATGCAGCAGGATTAAGGCTTTGTATTCCAAGAGAAATGCGCGTAACTCCATATAAAGCACATATTTTTATATGCTCTGTTGTTAAACTTTCTGGATTCATTTCTATTGTTACTTCTGCATTTTTTTCTAAAAGACAGAGTTCTTGTAAACCACATAAAAGTTTTTCTAATTGCTCAAAAGACAACAAACTAGGGGTGCCACCACCTATGTATATAGTTTTCCACACTTTTATTTTATAAAAATCTTTATAAAATCTAGCTTCGTTAATCAATGCACTTATATATTCATCTGGAATATACTTACAGGGAACGCTATAAAAATCACAATAGTCACATTTGGCAATGCAAAAAGGAATGTGTACATACAAAGATACTGCTTCCATATTGCACTAAGTTATCAAAAGCACTTTTTAAAGTCTAGACCTCAGTTTTAAGAAAATTCAAGGAAAGTGAGTTTTTTACGTATACATATAAAAAAAACGGAGGTGTTACGAAATGTATGCTATGTTAAGCGTGTCATTCTGAACGAAGTGAAGAATCTGTGCAATGTTAGCGGAAACCCGCAGTC
>CAJOPO010000054.1 GCA_905236315.1 uncultured Treponema sp. | reverse complement strand
GAATATAGAGATAAGCCTATATATACTATAGCTTCTGCCCTACAGAATGTAAAAATGTATGATAAACTTATTGGTAGTTTTATAGATAAGTTATCAGACGATGCACATAAGCATGGAGGTAAGGTATTTTGTACTTTTAATCAATGTGGAGCAACATCATTACGCATGAGTAGTAGCGAACCTAAATAGGTTGGGTGCATACATCGTGAGGTGTATGTAGAATCTCTCTAACTCGGTTCCGACAGGCATAAATGCCATTGTGGTATAACCAAGAGAACCCTTCAAAATAATATGGGGCAATACCGAGCCAAGCCATATAGGAATATATGGAAGGTGTAACGACTAGGTAAAGTAGTCCAGAACGGATAAAATACCCACGAACGGGAGATATGTTTTTATTGACAAAAAAGAAAGTCTGTGGTAAAATACTCCCATGTAGAAAATATCCATTATTATCTATGTGAAAAAGAGAAAGTCTAATTTTATTAGATTTTATCTATTTAGGATATGAACAGTATAGATTTACAGATAAATATATGTCAATAAAAAGATAATGATATAGTCTAAGCTAATACGATGATAAAGTATTAGGTACTATATGTATAACATATAGTACCTCTAAACGTCCAGCAGGTGCCATCGCGTAATGATGATATACGCAATATGTTTATACCAGATGATGATTGTGTATTAGTTAATCTTGATTTCTCACAACAAGAAATGATGTGTGTAGCTGCATTAGCACATGATGAAAAAATGCTAGAATCTTTTAGACTAGGGCGAGATATATACAGTCATGTAGCTAGTATAGCATTTCACAAAACTTATGAAGAATGTAAAGAGTTTAATGAAGATGGCTCCACAAATAAAGAAGGTAAAATGCGTAGAAAGAAAGCCAAAGCTATATGTTTGGGTGAAATAACGCCCCTTATAGTAGAAATACTATAATGAAAACAACGTGAACCTAGAAATCTAGGGTGTGACATTTTTATGTTGCTAACAGGGAAACTCACTATATTAGTGACAATCCTGTGCTAAGTCTGCATATTTTTATGTAGAAAAGTCTAACGACTATCCTGAAAAGGAGTAGGTTTAAGGTGAAATTCCTTATTCCGAAGTGCGTTGCACATAATGTATAGCATTATCTGTATAGATATACAGCCTAACGTAATAACGAGGGTGATGATATAGTCTGACCAATATGGTTGATAGTATATGGCAAAGGCGTTCCAGCTATTGCAGATGACCTTCATATTTCTATTGAAGAAGCACAAGAAGTTAAAGATAGTGTATTAAAAGCATTTCCTCAACTAGCCGAGTACCTAGAATGGGTAGTTAAATTTGGTGCTAAACATGGTTATGTAGAAAATTATTATGGTGTAAGACGTAGATTACCTGCATTACAGCTTGACAAGTTTACGTTTGAGTTTAGTCCTTCTGTAGAAGAAGAAACCACTAAAGAATACTATACCTTACTCTATACCAATAAACTTAAAAGATGTAGATTTCGTAAAGAAAAAGAACGTATTATTGAAGATGCTTGGCGTAAAGGCATACAGATTGTTGATAATGATGCCGCTATTGCACAAGCTACAAGACTGGCGTATAATGCACCAGTACAATCTTCAGCCGCAACAATTATAAAAATAGCTATGAATAATGTAGCACACAATAAGAAACTACAAGAATATGGTGTAGAAATAGTGCTAACTGTGCATGACGAATTAGGTTTATGTGTACCTAAAAAATACGCATACGAAGCTATTGAAATAGCTAAACAAGAGTTTTTAGCCGCAGGAAAAGCACTTCCAGTAAACCTAAAATGTGATATTGAGATTGCAGAGTGCTGGTCAGGAGATTCATTAGTTTTTGATGAAAATAAAAATCTCGTAAAAAGAACTTGACAAGTTTTTATGGCTGTGCTATAATATGCACAGTCTTAAAGGGAAAGGATGATAAATTATGAAACCTGAATTTGATTTGCTGGGGAATATAAAAAATTTAGATGTTCCTTCTTATAATGTAATCACAGAGAAAGACTCTATTTCTACTGTGTGTGCAAAACAAGAACAACAGTACAGGCAGTGGTTAGAGGTGAATGAAGATGAAGATAGCGGAGGAATGGTACAAGAGTGCTGAACGCTCTAGTAAACGAGCTATGTATCATAAATCTAAAGACCTTAGATGGTGTCCGGGTATATATACTGATCCCAATACAGGAGAAAAAAAGTTTAATGATATATGGACAAAACATTTTTTAGGAACTACTGGTTTTGAAACCTTTGATGATTTATTTAAGCATGTTGAATTTTTATATGAAAGGAGGCAGTCTAATGGTACACTCAAACATGGAAACAGTGGTACAGCTTCTAAACGTGGAACTAAATAAGTCCTTT
>CAJOPO010000053.1 GCA_905236315.1 uncultured Treponema sp. | reverse complement strand
TCAACCTGTATAATATCACACAAGCCAACAGTTGTAAAAATACTTTCTATATCATGGTAACCGTCATACCGCTTGGGTAAAACTTTTAATCCAAGATTTATCTTTGCAGGTGCCTGTACAGTTATACTGTCCAACATACATAAATAATTATATAGATTGTTAAATTTAATGTCAATTAGAAAAAACAATCTTTTATAATTTTTTTTAATTTTTTCTAAATATACACCCATAACATAACAGATGATTTCGGGATAATATTTTTCACTTCTATTACTATTGACAAAAAAATAACTTGCATTTACATTACATTTAGTAAAAACATCAATCGCTATGTTTTATACTAAAAGATAGAACTACTAGTCATTATTATGACAACTTTGCACAATTTTCTATCTAAGGGGACACTATCATGCTTGACGACGACGATATTGATTTCGCTACGCTAGCTGGATTTGATTACGAAGACGAAGCCGATGAAGATGCTTATGATGACTTCAATGATGATGACGACTTTGAAGAAGAAGATTATGATGAAGCGTTTAATGATGAGTTAGACGATGATTATGATGAGCCCTTTGATGACCAAGAAGAAGAAGATGGCTATGATAACAGGCGCAGAGGCTTTGATGACGATAGCTTTTATACTGATGACGAAGAAATAGAAGAAGATAGCGACCCTGCTGATTTATCCTTTTAACTAATGTTCAATTAATGTTCCATATAAAAGCATTTAGCATTTATATGGAACAAAATATTTAATTCAATCTTTCTCCTGCATGCCATAATTTTTCTAAATCATAAAATTCCCTTGCCTGTGGACTCATAAGATGAATAACAATATTTCCTGCATCAATAAGATTCCAATCATCACCTTGTTGTGATTTTTGTGAAGTTTGATGAATTTCTAATCCATTATCATTAATATAATCTTTAACAGCTTTATAAAAGCCTTGTGCCTGTATACCACTAGCCACCGTAGTAATTACAAAATAATTAGTCCAACTATTTAATTTAGAAATATCAAGAACAACAACATTCTCTCCTTTCATATCTGTCAAAAGTTTTGCAATCTCTAAAGCTTTTTCCTTTTCTGTTTTTTCCATATTTATCTCTCCTTAATTTTCTTCTCCAGTATAGCCGCCACGTACATAACGCCCATCCCAATCATCACCTAGTATAATAGTAAAATCAATTTCTGCACTATCGTATCCAGTACCAGAACTTCTAACTTCTTCATTAATTATATAGCGACATGTTATAATCTCTGCCAAATTTTGAACAGCACTATCATTTCCTAAATGATTTATTATTTCAGTATGAACATACCCCTTATGAGAAGCATCTGAGGGAGGTAATGTTTCATATCCAAAGTTTTTCAACAAAAAGCAAGCATTGCTTGCAAGCCCCCTTCGGTCTGTTCCATTAAGAACTTCTACAACATAAACTCTAGAATTTGCAGTTTTAGAAGTTAAAGCAGAAAGAGATTGTCTCATAACATCCTTTATTTGCCTACCATTTTCATACGGAAATACCAAAAGTTGCCCATCAACATTACGCAAACTACCAGAAATACTACGTTGGTCAAGGTTTTCTGTATCTACATTTGATATATAATCCATAAGCCTATAAAAAGCATCATATTCAAGATTTGATTTAAATAGATTTGCAAATGTAGGAAAATTCTTTTTATCCATTATAACACTGTGATTTTCATGTATAGCAGCAAGTAAAGCTTTCACGGCATCTGCCCTTCGGTCATCTCTTTCATTATTGCCGTCATCATCTAATTGATACATCATAAAAGTTTTTATTTTATCACCATCTAACTTTACATTTCCGCTAGGTAATAACCATAATTGCCCATCTGGTCCACGTGTATCCACAGGAGAAAATACAGAAACAGTAAGACCTCCAAACAAGTCCGTTAAATCCCCCATCTGCTCAAGACTAATTTCTAAGATAAAAGGAATTTCTATGCCTAAAAGAGATTCTATTTCTTCCGTATAGACTTCTATACCACGCTCTTTATATACTGCGTCAATGCGGTCTACTCTTCCGTCTTGGTCTGTTGAAGAACTTAAAGAAGTGTATAAGGCACCTGTATTTCCTAAAACATTAAAGATAACCCCTTGATTAGTAATGGGATAATAAGACAACACATTGGTGGCAAGAGCATTTCCTTCCCCATCATTTATAATAATCAATACCTTTATAACTTCATCATTTTTCATTTTTTCTACAATAGGGTCAGAACGTAATTGTAGAAAAAGAATAACTATAGAAACTGCTAAAATTACAACAATAAGGAGTAAAAATAAAATTCCCTTGTTGCTATTAACACTTTTATTTTTAGATTTCATTTTAAGCTTTCCTTAAATCTAAATGTAGAAGGAGCTATTTGTTTTCCTTTAGAACGTAAATATGCAATATTTTCTTCTAAAACTGAAAGACATAATTCATTCAAGGGTTTTATAAATAAAGCAAGCCTATAAGATTCACTAGATTGAGGACGACCAGGCTCTATTTTATCCGCTGCATAAATTACTTTTGCAAGGGAACAAATGCCTTCTCCTCCTAATGTGTGACAAGCTACCGCCTGCAAAATATCTTCATCATCAATTTTATAATCAAGTTTTAATTTTTGAGCAGCAGCCCTACCATGCAATAAAGAAGGTCGTTTTTGCTCAAGTTCTGAAATAGGCATTTTGTCACAAGAAGCAAGAGTTAACAAAGAAGCATCATCTAAATCTTTACATATATCATGTGCTAACCCTGCAAGATAGCCTTTTTTAGCATCTATTCCATACAAGCCACACATAAGACCTGCTGTTTCTGCAACCCTTATACTATGAGCATAACGTTCTGGCTTTTCGGCACTAAGTGCATACTTTCTTATTTGCTCTATAAGTTCACTATTTATTTCCATATAATTTAATAATATAATCAAAAATACTCTAAGGTACAAGTATAAGAATATATTTAATTTTCTGAACCAGGATATTGAGTTTCCATACTTGTATCTACAGAACGAGAACTCATAAAATCACTTTTTGTTTGGCCATTATTTATATTTGATTTTTGTGTTACAGACTGTTCCATTTTCTGTACAAGAGAAATAATAGCACTACGAGCACTATTTATATTCATATTCGCTGCCACAGAAACAGGAATAACTAAAGCACTTGCATCTTGTGATTTTATATCTTTTGCAACACGTTCAGCGCGTTCCTTAGCTTCCTCAACATCAATTTTATTACATAAAATAATTCTAGGCTTTTGCAAAAGAGAAGCATCATATTGCCCTAACTCTTTTAAAAGAGAATTATATGCATTAAAGCAAGAATCTTCAGAACAATCTATCATAAAAAGAAGCCCTGCTGTCCTAGAAATATGCTTTAAAAATCTTATTCCAAGCCCTGCCCCTTCAGAAGCACCTTCTATAATACCCGGAATATCAGCGATGATAATATCACACAAATCATCTACATGAAGAACACCTAGATTAGGTATTTTAGTTGTAAAAGGATATGGAGCAATTTTTGGGCGAGCGGCGGTAAATAAATTCAGCAAACTAGATTTTCCTGCATTAGGAAACCCCACTAAACCAATATCTGCCATTATAGAAAGTTCTACTTTAAGTTCCCTCTCTTCACCGGGTTTTCCAGAATGAGCATAACGAGGGGCTTGATTTGTACTTGATTTAAAATGAACATTGCCCCAGCCTCCTTTGCCGCCTTCTAAAAAAACAAACTGTTCATCTTCACTTTCTGTAGTAAAATCATGTATAAGTTTTCCTGTAGCATTATCTCTTATTGTAGTTCCAGGAGGAACTGGAATGATAACATCTTCCCCATCTTTGCCATAGCGGTTCCAACTCATACCATCTTGACCAGACTTTGCTTTAAATACAGGATGAAAACGTAAATGCG
>CAJOPO010000052.1 GCA_905236315.1 uncultured Treponema sp. | reverse complement strand
TTTGGATATAGTGCATAAACAGAATTACAACCAAAAGTCTTAAAACCTTTTAGTTTTTCCAAATCACTAATACGTAAACTAGGACCATTCCCTATGCAAAAGCAAGTTTGCCCTTCATATTTATTATGAAAAAACTTAAGCCTTTTTGTATAACTGTATATATCCAAAACATCTTCATATACTTTATTAAAATAGTATTTATCATCGCTTTCTATAATATAATCATCTGCAATCCCCTGCTCTTTTAATGCTTCTAGCATAGAATTCTTATAGCAAAGCGAAGAAATTAGATAATAATTTTCGTCATTAGGATTGATAGCTGTATAAGGGAACACATTCTTAGACTGTAGCTTGCTTCTTTTATCAATGAAACCACTATAAGCTATTCCCCATTTTTCAAAAAATTGCCCTAGAATTATCCCTCTGTTTCCTGCACCAACAATATATAATTTATGATTGCCCACCTTATTTTTTATAGTTTCAAGTAATTCTTCTATTGTATTAAAAGTCATTATGCCACCTCCTTATAGGAAGTAGCACGACTTATATGAAAATCTTTAACAAAATGTAAAGTTGTTCCCCTTTTTGCAGTATTAAACTTTTTGTTTTCCTGAGTGAATACAGCAAGCAGAGTAATTATACTATACTCTTGTACCCCCCCCCTCAATTATTTTATCAAAATCTACTCGTTCAAACACTTCTAGCTTACCTCCTCTTGTAGCATTATATATTTTTATTCCATGAGAATCAGCATATTTTCTTGCAGCTTGATAGCCGCGCAACTGCTTATCATAGTCAACGTAATATGTTGTACCAAAGTTATTTTTTACAATATCGCTTATTATTAACTTTTCTTCTTGCTCTATTAAGAGATTATGATTTACTATGTCGTTTATAACAATGCTACCATTGTCATGATGTTCTTCAGAAAAAGTAAAATCTATTCCCAAAAGATAAATTTCCTTAAATCCCATATATACTGCAAGTTGCAACATTATAAATGCAATAGTTCCACTTGCATAGAAGGTTTCACCTTCCCCTTCTAAAAATTCAGTTACATTCTCAGGCATCAATATAGCCTTATAAGAAAATAAACTAGGAATATCTGCGTCCTTATATTTTTCCATAACGACAGTTTTTATATTAAAAAAAAGATATTGGCAGTTATCTTTTAATAAATCAAATAAATTATTTTCTAAAACAGCCTCACAAAAGGATGGGTCTTGAGCACAATAAAAAGTTGGTCGCCATTTCGTATGACTATATAAAGGATAAATTGTATTACATGCAAAAGTTTTCTTATTTTGTAATTTATCTAAATCTTCAGTCCTAAGAGATGGACCATTACCAATTATAAAGCATTTTTCTCCATTATATTTATCTTTTAAAATTGATAATTTTTTTGTATACTTTGAAGGATTAAAAACACTTTCAAACATATAATCATAAAATTCTGTATAACCACTTTCTATAATAAACTCATCACTTATGCCCTTTTTCTGCAAAGAGTTATACATAGAATCACGAAGTTGCCTTGATGTTATAAAATAATAATTTTTATCTTCTGCTTTTAAATCCTCATACTTTAATATAGTATCATTATATGCAGAATGTGTTTTATTTTTATCAACAAAGCCCTTAAACTTAATATGATTTTCTGTAAAATATTGGGCAAAGATGTTTCCTAACCTACCCGCACCCACAAGGTATATATTAGAATGTTCCGATATATCTTTTATAATATTCTTAAATTCTTCAAATGTAAAAAACTTCATCTCTGCCCCCCTAATATTAATTCTGCAATTTCTCTGATTGCACCACTACCACCAGGCACCTTTGTTACATATTTTGCAGCCTTTTTAACACTGTCCATCCCATTAGACACACTACACCCAAAGCCCACTGCCTTTATAACTTCTAAATCATTTATGTCATCTCCAATATATGCAACATTTTCAAGGGACACATTATATTTATTGCATAATTCCTTTACCTTACTAAGTTTATCGTTTACGCCCTGTTCTACTATATCAATATGAAGTTTCTTTGCTCTTCTAATATTTAGCTCTCGTTTTTCACCAGTAACAACGCCAGTAATAATTCCAGCTTCTCTTAGCAGTTTAAAAGCCATGCCGTCCTTTGTATTAAACTTTTTTAGTTCATCACCATTTTCGCTATAATACATTCCGCCATCAGTTAAACAGCCATCACAATCGCTAAGGAACATTTTTATATTTGGTTTATCTACTTTATCATTTTTTAAGATATGCCTTTTCATTAGGTTTTCAAGTATAATCCAATCATCAGCTTCATCTATTTCAGTTCCTGTATACTCAGGACACTCATAAATACCAATCTTACCAGAAAGCCTGTTTCCAAAATCTTTTATATTCTTAACAGAATTAATATAGAAGGCTCCATTTTCCATAAGAGTTCCTTCAAAGTCTTGTCTTCTAGGTCTATTTTTGTAATCATAATTTTTAGAAGTGCCATCTTTATTCCAGAAAAAACGATAGTTCCTCACACATGTTAAAATAGAATCATATTGTCCACTAGCATACATTCTAAGCCCACCAACAAAGTCTTTACTTTGCGTGAGTGGAGATGTTGCTTGAACAAGCATAAAAACAGTGTCATTATCTAGTGAAGCATTATTTATGTACTCTAGCATAACACTTTCTGTGCTAGCACTGTCTTTTGCATTTTCTGCATTACGGTTATAAATTTCAACCTTAGAAAAGTTAAAACTTCTAACAACTTCTTTTATTTGCTCAGAATCACTAGCAACTACAATTTTATCAACGTATTCTGTATTTTGCAGAGCATAAATATTCCAGTAAACTAGAGGCTTTCCACAAAAAAGTTTTATATTTTTTAAGGGTATAGATTTACTTCCACCCCGAACAGGAATAAATGCCAATGTATTTTTTCCATTTATCATTGTCAAATGATAACAAATATATGGTCAAATTTCAAGTTTCAGATAAATTAAAAAAAGGCTATACCTTTACACCTCAAAGGTACAGCCTTTGTACCCTAAAGGTATAGCCTTCGCATACTAAAGGTATAACCTTTTTGTACCAAAGGTATAGCCTTTTTCGGTTGTGTTACAGAAAGTATGCCAAAATTTTCAACAGTCATTTTGAGCAATAGGCGTTGCCAGCGAAAAATCCATAAAGCTTGTGTTTTTT
>CAJOPO010000051.1 GCA_905236315.1 uncultured Treponema sp. | reverse complement strand
GCGATGTTTTAATTCCTGCTATTACCAGGAATTAAAACTCGTCGGGTTCTCTAAAAAATCACCAAAGGTGAGTTTTTAGAGATACCTTAAATTGTTACAACTAACTTGTTACAAGGAAGCGTTAAATGCAGTCTTTGTAAATTGCCATTACGTCATCATAGCTAAGTTTTACCCAGCCTTTTATGCCATTTGCCCCTGTTGCATTTTTTGCCATAAAGCTAAACTTGGAATCATCTATGCCTATTGCAGAAAAGGAACTCGGTAAGCCTAGCGTATCATAAAGCCACTTTTCTAGTTCCTCTATAGCCTTAGTTGCTGCTTCTAGTTTATTTTCAGTTAATTTTATGCCCCATACATTTTTAGCCCAGAGGCACATCTTATCAAGCACTTCTTGATTTTCCCCATCCCTAAGTACATACTTCATCCAGCGTGGCGTTATGATTGCAAGCCCTGCACCATGCGACACATCATAAACGGCACTAAGCTGATGTTCCATAGGATGACAACTCCATGGTGCCTTATCGCAACCGCTAATAAAACCGTTTATTGCCCAAGAAGATGCCCACATTAAATTTGCCCTTGCTTCGTAATTATTTGGTTCTGCAAGAGCTATGGGGGCGTATTTTATAACAGTTTTCATTAAGGTTTCCATTACGCTTTCTAGCATAAAAAGCCCTTTGTTGCGGTTAAAATATACTTCCATTACATGACTTAAAATATCTGCACTACCAGCGGCTGTTTGATATTTATTTACTGAATATGTGGCTTCTGGGTCGCAAAAGGATACTTTTGGATATAGAAGGGGGGATGAAACGCCTATTTTTTGTAAAGTGTCTGGATTACTTATAACTGCAGTATTATCCATTTCGCTTCCTGTAGCAGAGAGGGTAAGAACGCTTATAACAGGTAGACTTCTTGTTATTTGCTTTTCTTTTGTGCAGTATAACCATGGGTCAAAATCATCTAATGCACCACAGGCAATAATCTTTGCTGCGTCTATAACAGAGCCTCCTCCTACCGCAAGAACTGCCTCTATATTGTGTTCCTTGCATATTTTTATGCCCTCTCTTACTGATTGAACAGGGGGATTAGGTTTGATACCAGATTTTTCATATACTATAAGATTTTGATTTTTGCATTGCTTTATAACTGTATCATATATTCCATTATTTTTTATGGAAGCACCACCGTATACAAGCAAAATGTTTTTTCCATAAATGGCAAGGCAGGAACCTAAGTTTTCTAGCTGGCCTTTTCCAAAATACACTTTTGTAGGAATATTATAAATGAAGTTTTCCATAACCTTTTTCCTTTATTGTTGTTTATAAAATTGCTTTGCACTATGATTTTATTATACAATATTATGCTAATAATGCCGATAGCAAAAGAAGAGGTGTTCTATGTTTAAATTAAAGCTTGCACATGTACTTGCATTTATGGCTATATTTATAACTCCTTTATTTGCAGAAGAAACATACAACACCTCTGGTGGAGCGGTAACTTTTAAGTTTAAATATAACACAGGTGATAATTACCGCATTCTTTCTACAGTGAACGAAGACGTGCTTGTAAATAGAAGACTTCATCATCAAGCAGAAATAATAAACCGCATTTCTACTACAATAACAGGCGTAAAGCCAGACGGAAGCGCAACTCATGATTCTATATTTATGACTTCAGAAAACTCTCTTTCCTCTTCGTCATCATCTGCCTTTGTGTGGGCAGAAGAATATCACAGCATATTTGACCGCTCCCCATTGGGAGTGTATACAATAGCCGATGAGTATTTTATGCCAGTAGTGCGCGATGTGCCAACTTTCCCAGACTATCCTGTAAAGCCAGGCGACTCTTGGACAGCGGAAGGTCATGAAGCGCATGATTTAAGGCAGAGTTTTGGAATGACATCTCCTTATAAAGTGCCTTTTACCGCTACATATACATATTTAGGAACAGTGAGCAATGTAAAAAAACAAGTAAATCAAATGAGTTATGCAGCGTCTTCTCTTTCTAAAAAGGCTAATAATCAAGTTACAACTAAAGGTTCTTCTACCTTGCACGTGTTTAGAGTGCGATATTCTCTTTATACAGAAACTCCAGAGAGAATAGGTAGTTATGATGACCCATGGAGCGACTATCCTCAAACAATGATGGGCTTTAGCGATGAACTTGTTTATTTTGACGCGGAAAAGGGGCAAATCCACCATTATACAGAAAACTTTCATATAATGATAGAAAGTGCTTATGGCATTATGTATGATTTTAGGGGAACCGCTCATGCAGAAGTTGATGTTATTCCTCGTACAAATACTGATGGTAATATAGAAAGT
The DNA here is from genome assembly GCA_905236315.1 of uncultured Treponema sp. Taxonomy (GTDB): domain Bacteria; phylum Spirochaetota; class Spirochaetia; order Treponematales; family Treponemataceae; genus Treponema_D. Next base: position 844 of record CAJOPO010000051.1, on the reverse strand, counting down.
GTGCAAAAACAGATAGATGACTTTGGTTTGCAGAATGTAACTGTTAAGCGTGGAGATAAGGGGCTTACTTTGTCTATAGAAGATATTAAGTTCCGTGCAGAAAGTTCTGAACTTATAGAAAGTGAAAAATTAAAGTTAGATTACATAGCGCAGATTCTTGCCCTTTACCCAGAGAATGATATTCTTGTAAGTGGGCATACTGCACAGGCAAGTACAGGGCGCGACCCTCAAGAGTTAAGCGAAGAACGTGCAAAAACTGTTGCAGACTATCTTATTAATTTAGGATTAAAAGACCGCTACCATATATTTACACAAGGATTTGGAGATTCTATGCCTATTGCTCCAAACACAACGGAAGCAGGAAAAGCCCGAAACCGTCGTGTAGAAATTACTATAATGGATAAATAATCTTGATTATTTTAGGCAAAGCTATTTTTTGTAATCTGAAAGAAGTTGTGCAAGATATGTACTGTCTGTGAATGCCCTCTTTACATCTGCATCGCGTCCTTCGGCATAGAGTTTAGACATAATCGCCTGCATTGATGAAATGCCTTCATTGCGGCCTAAAGCAATGCCTTCATTACGGCCTAAAGCAATGCCTTCATTACGACCTAAAGCAATGCCTTCATTACGGCCTTGATTAAACCATTTTTGTACGAACTCACTCACTTGTATGCCTCCCTTTTCGCTTTGCGTTTGTACAATGAAATCTTCCATTTTTGTAAAGGTTTCATCATGTGAAATAGACTTTAATAGATTTAATAATTCATGAATATGAAAAAGCTTTTGCCTACCCCAGTTTTTCACATTACCAACTCGTTCTGCTTGTAGGTATTCGACTACT
>CAJOPO010000050.1 GCA_905236315.1 uncultured Treponema sp. | reverse complement strand
TACCTAAATTATTACAATATAATAAAGTTATTACAAGGTACAGAGAATTATTCAAAACTACAAGCACAGATTTCTCAACAGGTATTAAAAGTTGTAGATGAAAGCTTCAAGTCATTCTTTGCACTTATCAAGAAAAAACATAAAGCCAGAATACCGAAATACTTAGATAAAGACGGGTTCTTTGAATTGATTATACCTACTGTAAGTATTAAAAATGGTAAATTTCAGTTACCATATTCTAGAAGCTATGCTAAAGAGCATGACAAAATTTATATAAAAGTACCGCCAATATTAAAGAATAAGCAGGTACAACAAATACGAATAGTACCAAAACATAATGCTAGGTACTTTGAAATTCATTATCTATATAAAGTTGATGAAATCAAAGTTAAAGAAACCATAACAAACACACTAGCAATAGATTTTGGGATAAACAATTTGTGTACCTGTGTAACAAATGGTGGAAAATCTTTTATTATGGATGGCAAGAGACTTAAATCATACAATCAGTGGTATAATAAAAGAGTCAGTATTCTAAAAAGCATTAAGGATAAACAAAAGTTAAAATATACAAATCAGCTTTATAAAGTTACTCAAAAAAGAAATAATCGTATAAGAGATTATACTCATAAAACTTGTAAGTACATCATAGACTACTGCATAAATAATAATATAGATACAATAGTCTGTGGTGTAAATAAAGATTTTCAAAGAAATTCTAAAATGGGTAAGAAAACTAATCAAGTATTTACTCAAATACCATTTGGAACGATTAGAAAAAATCTAAAATATAGATGTGCCATAAAAGGAATAAGGTTTATAGAGCAAGAAGAATCGTACACATCTAAAGCAAGTTTTTGGGATAAAGATTTCATACCTACCTTTGGAGATGAGGATATACCAAAGTTTAGTGGGAGAAGAATAAAGAGAGGGCTTTACCAAACTGGTTCAGGAAAAATTCTTAATGCAGATGTTAATGGAGCATTAAATATAATGAGAAAAAGTAGTGTTGTGAGTTTAGATACTCTATACAGTAGGGGCGAACTGGATACGCCTACAAGAATAAGAATAGCTTAGGCTATTAAACTTCTTGTGAACCCCCTAGCTTTAGCTATGGGGAGGTTCAGTTTATCTACTATGGATGAGGCATTTCAGTATGATACAGATGCTTGGGTGCTGGTCAATTCTGTAAAGGATAATGTAACAGATAAAAGAGACAGAGAATTATGTGATAAAGCATTAGAATGTATAGGAAGAAGCAAGGATGCTATCAATAGAGCCAAGGATTCAGTAGGCAGGAAGTGATGGTGATGGACTGGTTAGCTTTGTTAGGTTCATTAGTAGGTATTCTTACCTTTGTGTTTTCAGCTTTCCACTATAGTGTTTTGAAACCATTAAAAGATGCAATAGTTGAGTTAAAACATTTAATAGGTAAGGTACAAGGCACAATAGATGCCGAAATAGATAAAAGACATGAACATGATATAAAAATAAACACATTAGAACAGAAAGTACATGCACTTGAAAGTAGAGTTACAAGTGTGGTAAGGGCTATGTTAGAAACACCAAGAGGTGAAAGATAAATAAAAGTGGGAAGAAATTCCCACTTTTTTGTTGACAAATATAAAAAAGTGTGATATAATATAGTGATATAGGGGGAGGTGATGAACAATGGACGAAAAAAAGGAAATTGTTAATGACAGGTTATTTGAGGAGGTAATGGGTTCCGATATAAATGAAAAGGATAGAGAATTTGTTCTTAGGTATTTAGAAACATATAATGCAGCACAAAGCTATAAGGAAGTTTTTGGCGAAAAAGGAACACAGGCAAAACTAATGGCTTATGCAAAATTACAAAGACAAGATATAAGAAGTTTAATGAGAAAAATGAAAAAGATATTACAAGTAGGATATAATATTGATCCATCTAAGTACATAGAATTTTTATTAAAGGGTGCTGGAGCAAATATAGGTGATTACTTATCTTTTGGTGAAGAAGAAGTAGAAGTTCGCGGAAAAGATGGGGAACAGTTATTTGATTTAGATACTGGGCAACCTTTAACAAAGAAAGTAAGTAAGGTACGATTTAAGAGTAGTGAAGATGTAGATATGAGTCTAATTAAAAGTGTTTCACAAGGTAGAGATGGAATTAAAGTTGAGTTAATAGATAAAGTAAAATGCTGGGAGAAGCTGCGTGATTTCTTTGATTGGAAAGCAGAAGCAGATGATAAAGATGAAGTTGGTAGTAATATTATTGACGCTATAAATAATTCAACAAAGAAAGTATGGAGTACAGACCCAGATAAAGATTTAGAAGAAGCGTTGGAGGACTAGATATATGGCAAACAAAAAACCAAAAAAGATAGTGAAATTTAATTTTCAGCCATTTTCGGAAAAACAATTAAGAGTATTAAATTGGTGGGCTGAAGATAGTCCAGTAAAAGATAGAAGAATGATGATTGCTGATGGTAGTATTAGAGCAGGTGAACAATAAGTTTTGCCCATTATCAGAGAAATCTAATAATTGAATCTAACTAAATCGGTAAAGGCTAGGCAAAATTAGTTAATACCGAGGTAACTTAATAAATAAGTACCGTAACGCATACAGTTGAAATAATACTGCACGAGAGTTGGACACCTAAGTTTTTATTATAGAGGGAGGGTAGAATAATGAAAGATGCAATAGGACAACCATTAAAATTAGGAGACAAAGTAGCGTTTCCATATAAAGATGAAATTTTGGCAAAAGGAACAATAGAAAAAGTTTGCAAAAAGAAAATAAAAATAAAAACATATATAGAGGAAGATGAAATAGAAGTAGAGAAACTCAGATACCCTCAGCATACAATAAAAATATGGTGAAGATATATGCTGAACTTACAAGAAGCCGTAATTGTAAGAACTAAGGGATAAAAAGCCTTTAGGGTAACAAATTTGAAAACTATTTCAATAACATTGTCTTTTATTTTATATATTATGAGCCATTTTAAATACCAAAATGCTGCTATTGCAGGTAAGAAAACTTGCCCCTTATTAGAGAAATTTAATAAGTGCATTAAGCAAAATCGGTAAAGGACTTTATAGCCTAATACCGAGGTAAACAAAGAAACTAAAGAGTCTTTGTCACCGTAACGCATAGAGAAGAGATACTATAAAATAGACTATCTTCTCCACGAGTGCTTAACACCTAAACCTTATAGGCATGGTGAAAATATATGCTGAACTATATGGTAACATATAGAACTAAAGGATAAAAAGCCTTTAGGATAACAAAAGACCTAATAGAAGTATATAGAATGTGTAAAGATATGGAGAGGTTAGTATACGAATATTGGGGGATTGAAGTCAGTAGGAGCAGTAAGAAGAAATATATTAGCAAACTTACAAGGTATGTTAATGGCTATGGGATTTGGATGGATAGAACATAGAAGTGAAAATTATATAGAGATAACAAAAGGTGACATAGTTAATAATGTATATGTATTTGGGTTAATTCTTTAGCCCGTAAATTATGGAAACATAGTTTAGAGAAGTGAGCAAATTTGGTGAAAATCTTAAAATGAGAAAACACCAAGCTAACTTGTTGAATTGCGAATAGGTCAGCAAGTAGTTTAGAGCGTACCGATTGAATAAATATAATATCGGCAAGAGTGTTCACCACCTAAGTTCTTTTAGAATATGGTGAAAATGTACGCCAAACTGGGCTGGAATTGACCAGTCGATGAAAATGAGGGTAACTTCCAGAGTTGTAGATAAAAAGCTACAAGATAATAACAGATTGTAAAGGATACAGTTGTGTCGTTTCTATAGGAAACTATAGATATAATAAGGAAAGTAAATCGGTAGAAGCTGAGATGCTAATACCGAGGTAACTATATAGAATTAAAGAGCTTATAGTACCGTAACGCATAGAAAGATGATACTATTATAATAGACTAATCTTTCCACGAGACTTTCCTACCTAAGTCATCTTTGATGATATGGTAAAAATATATGCTGAACTAATAAGAAATGAATTATTAGAATTATGAGATAAAAAGCTCATAAGATAACAAATTGGCAAC
>CAJOPO010000049.1 GCA_905236315.1 uncultured Treponema sp. | reverse complement strand
CCTAAATCAACATATATATTTTTATTTCGTTCTCTTCTAAAGTAGCCTATTATTATTTCACCAACTTTATTTTTATATTCATTATAAAGATTTTTCTTATAACTTTCATTTAACGCTTGTTTAGCAGTATTTTTTCCTGTAGTAACAGCAGAGCGGTCAAAATCATGAGGGTCAACTAAAATATCAATTTCGTCCCCCTCTTTTGCCTCTTCACTTAATTTTAAAGCTTCTTCTAATTCAATTTCTTGTGATGGGTCATAAACACCATCAACTACAATTTTACGTGCATAAACAGAAACATCAGACATATCATCACTAAACTTAACGATACAGTTTTCTGCTGTTCCATAAGTTCGTTTATATGCCGCTTTTATCATATTTTCTACTGTAAGTCTAACAGAATCTTCACTAATTCCTTTTTCGACTGCAAGAGCGCGAATTGCATCTGCCATTTCTGACATAACAAGCCCCCTATAAATGTATAAATTTTGCTTTTGCTATATTTTCATAAACAAAGGTCTTAACTTCACCCTTATCACATTCAAGTGTTACACTAGAACTATCAGATTTTAAAACAATGCCGTAAACCCAATCAGAAACATCCTTGCACCACAGACGCACCTTGCGTCCTATAAAAAATGCAAACTCTGCACCATTTTTTATATTGCGTTCTAAGCCAGGTGAACACACTTCCATATATAAATCATCTTCACTACATTTTAATAGTTCAGCAATTTTCACCTGCAAAGCATGATGCGCTTTTGAACAATCATTTACCCCTATATCAACGGCAGGATTTTTAGACGCAATGACTACACTAACATGCACCTCTTGTTTTTTTTCAATATGTAATTCAACAAGTTGCAAATTAAATGGCTCTATAATAGCCGCGCAGTCTTTAAAATACGGTATACCATCCGTAGAAATATAATTCAATCAACACCTCTCAGCCCATAAAGGTTCTAGGGCTGGCAAAAAAAAGGAGCCTTTCATGGCTCCATCTTAAAGTATATTAAAATGTAATCAAAATATAACATAAATTTGTAAAAAGTGTCAATATTTTTTAATACTTGTAAGAAAAATATTCTTCAAAATCATAAATTAGTGCAAAACGTTATCCATTTTGCCCTTTTAGCACGTGGTATATTCAAGTCAACAAATCAATTAAAAGGAGGTATTCAATTATGAATATCAATACACTTTCTAACACTGTTGTAGACTACAAATCAGGTGCCATTCCTATTGCCTTGTACCCAAACTCAATGCGACTTAAAGCAGATGGCACTATCTCTTACTACGCAAAAACCGTAAACCGCACAAAGTTATCTATGCGCGACATAGCTAATGATATGGTTACAACTGGAGTAAATAACGGCTACAGCACAGAGCAAATTTTAACTATATGGAACATCATAAACAATGCTATACTAGATCGTATAAGCAATAGTTGTTTAGTAGACTGTGGTATCGGAACTTACGGCATAAAGGTAAAAGGCGCATTTAAGACGGAAACAGATACATTCAACACTGATGAACACAGTCTTGAAATATCTTTCCATTCCTCTAAAACTGCTAAGGCCTTAATTTCAGAATTAAAACCAGTAATTAGGCAGGGAAATTCTTGTATTCCACAGATTACGAATATAAAAGACCTAGAAAGCAACTCTGACAAAACGCTCACTCCAGGTGGTTTCTTAAAAATTACAGGAAGCAATATTCATATTGTTGGTGATAACAAAGATGTAGGCTTATATTTTATAAGTGAGGAGGATGATTCTAAAAACATAAAACTCGCTCAAAACAAAATGTACATTAATACCACTAATTCTTTAGGTTGTGTAATTCCAAACGAGCTAAGTGCAGGCAATTACAAAATAAAGATTGTAACACAGTTTTCAAAAAATAAGACATTTAGAAAAGAGACTCAAACAGCAGAGGTCAGCAAGACTCTTACAGTAAAATAAGACTTAAGTAAACTTGTTTAGTACAAAATTATAATTATGGTAGGAATGGAACTATTAAAAGCTTCCGTTCCTGCCTTTTTTATTCATACAACACGAATGTTACTAGTGCAATCTTTCATCAGTAAATAAAAAAATCAAGTATCTATTAAAACTCCACTGACAGCGAAGCCATAAGCGCGCGGCGGGT
>CAJOPO010000048.1 GCA_905236315.1 uncultured Treponema sp. | reverse complement strand
TTGCTCGTATTCAAGATGGAACTATAGAAACATTTTCAGGCTTCTTAAATGGTTTATGGTACAAGGAACAGGGAGATTCTACTTTTTATTTATTCTTTAACTATGAAGAGCGACAAATAATCTTCTTGCAAGATGAAGTAGAAGAGATTTACGATTGGCAAAATAGTAATATTAGACGTAATGGTGTATATATTTCTACAACAAACTTGGAAATAGAAAATATAAGACGTAGTATAGATGTTTCCTTGCGTAATATTGATGAAATCTACGTGCGAATAAACGATGATGTTCGTATGATTTTAAGTGAAAGTTCCACTTGGAATGGCAACTATAAAAAAATGAATTACGCAATGTTTAGGCAAGAAGATGCAAGTAAGGTAAAAACATCTTTAATTGAGCCATATATGGAAGATTTAGAATCTGGACCTCAATGGAAGTCTTTAGATGGTAGCATTTTTAATTTTCAAAAAGATTCTTATACAGTTTTATCTGAAAACTCTAATAATACTGATAACGATAATGAAATAACAGATTTTGGTACCTATGCTCCTTTGCAAAACGATGGCAGTGTTTATATTCAATTTCGTTCTGCTAGTCAAAACCCATTGCTTTCTGGTATATATAAAGTATTTTATGCGCCTCTTTCTGATGATGGCGATATAAATAAAGATAGCATTATATTGCAACCCTATCATTTAAAACCTACACAAAGTTATCCGCTTGAACATGGTGTTGTTGTTTTAACACGCTATGACCCAGATAAAACATCTGTTGCAGAATTAGAGGAGGCGAGGGAATTTACTACAGGTCCAGGTCCTAAGTTAGCCGTAGTATCAAGTGCAAATCCTGAAAATGGAAGGTATTTTAGCCCTGATAATGATGGTAATGAAGATATACTCACAATGCGCCTTGAGTGCCAGACTCCTAATCATATTGTAAATTGGTCTGTAATCATAAAAGATAGTCGTAATGGCAGGGAGTTTTGGAGAACAAGTGGCACATCTATGAATATTTCTGCTGGAAAAACAGATACCTATACTACTAATATTACTTGGAATGGACGTGGCACTAATGGAACTTTAGTAACTTCTGCAGAAGATTATCCTTTTACCTATTCTGTTACTGATGATAAAGGTCTTACTAGTTCTTATGACGGAATTATTCCCGTTGATGTTCTTGTAATAAGAGAAGGCGGACGACTTAAAATGCAGGTTCCTTCTATTGTTTTCCGTGCAGACGCTGCTGATTTCTTAATGTTAGGCGATAAAGATGCAAATGGAGAAATTGTAGACCATAGTAGCATTACAGTGGAGCAGAGGGCAAATAACGAGCGTGTTCTTTCTCGTATAGCTCAGATATTAAGAAAATTTAATAATTATAAGGTTACTATTGTAGGTCATGCTAATCCTACTAATAAATGGAATGGTTCAGAGTTATCAAATCCTGAAGAAACTACAGATGGTGAATGGGGTAGGGCACTTATTCCTTTATCACGAGAAAGAGCACAGTTCGTAAAAGATTGGCTTGTTTCCGAAGGTCATATAGAATCTTCTAGACTTAGTGTAGAAGGTAGAGGTGGTCTTGAAACCATAGTTGATAAAAATGATTTGAATATTCGTTGGCGAAATCGTCGTGTAGAATTTATTTTGGAACGCTAAAACAAATAAGAATTATAGTTTTTTGCTAAATATTGGAAGTTAATTAGGAAAGAAAACTTATCTTCTTTCCTAATTAACTTTTTTTATTCTTGCTTAAAACAAGCAACCCTATGGTCAGCTCCATTTGAACCTTTTTGTATAAGTTTTGGCTGATTGTGCAAGCATTTTTCCATGTGGCATGGACATCTATCATAAAAATAACAACCAGGACGCTGCTTGTCTGGAGAGGGAACATCCCCACCTAATATAATGCGCTGGCGAGTAGCTTCTATCTCTGGGTCTGGAATAGGAGCTGCACTTAGCAAAGCTTGCGTATAAGGATGTAATGGGTTTGTGTATAAATCATTATAATCGCTTATCTCTACAATCTTACCAAGATACATTACAGCTATGCGGTCAGAAATATATTTTATAACAGCTAAATCGTGAGCGATAAACAAATAGCTTAAGCCCATATTTTTTTGAATTTCTTTAAATATATTTAGTATTTGCGCTTGAATAGAAACATCAAGAGCACTTACAGGCTCGTCAGCTAAAAGCAATTTTGGTTTTAGTGCCAAAGCCCTAGCTATGCCAATCCTTTGTCTCTGCCCACCAGAAAACTCATGAGGATAACGATGTTTAAAGAACTTAGAAAGTCCCACAAGTTCCATTAAGTAGTCAATCCTAGAATCCATTTCCGCATCTGTCATATTTAATAGTCCTCTTTTGCGGAATATACGCATAGGCTCACTTATTATTTGTGAGGTTGTCATTCTTGGGTCTAATGATGAATATGGGTCTTGGAAAACCATCTGCATTTCTTGACGAGCGGAAAGCAGTTCTTTTTTATTCATAGTGCATAGGTCTTTGCCGTTAAGTAAAACTTGCCCTGCAGTAGGCTTATAAAGTTGTGCAACAGCGCGTGCCACTGTACTTTTGCCACAACCAGACTCTCCCACAAGACCTAAAGTTTCCCCTCTTCTAATTTCAAAGTCTACTCCATCTACTGCATAAATAAACTCTTTATTTCCAAAAAGCTGCTTTGAAGCCTTTGGAAAATGCATTTTTAGCCCCTTTACATCTAATATAATATCTTCTTGTTTTTGTTCGGTGCTGTCCATTATTCAGCCCCCTCATTTTCTGTTTTTGTATTTATTTGACCAGCTTCTTTTTGCGCATATAGCCAGCATGAGCATCTGTGGTCATTACCAAATTCTGTACTTGGCGGATATTGTTTTTTACAAATATCCATTGTTTTATTACATCTAGGATAGAATGGACAACAAGGCGGTAAATCTACTACATTTGGTGGTGTACCAGGAATAGAATATAGTTTACCATTGAGGTCTCTATCTAGTCTAGGAACAGAAGCTATTAAACCCTGTGTGTAAGGATGCTTTGGCTCTTTAAATAAATCCTTATTTGTAGCGTGCTCAACGGTACGCCCAGCATACATTACATTTACAGTATCGCACATACCTGCAACAACGCCTAAAGAGTGAGTAATCATAATTACAGCAGTTCCCAAGCGTTTAGTAAGGTCTTTCATTAAATCTATGATTTGCGCCTGTATTGTAACATCTAGTGCAGAGGTAGGTTCATCAGCAATTAATATTTCTGGATTACAAGAAAGCCCCATAGCAATCATTACTCTTTGGCGCATACCTCCAGAGAATTGGTGAGGATAGCAATCTATGCGTTCTTCCGCGCCTGGTATACCTGCTAGTTTTAGCATTTCTATAGCTTTTGCCTTTGCTGCTTTTTTATCTAACCCCTGATGTAACTGTATAGTTTCTATCATTTGGGTAGAAATCTTTAGGAAAGGGTTTAATCTAGTCATAGGGTCTTGGAAAATCATAGAGATTTTATTTCCCCTAAT
>CAJOPO010000047.1 GCA_905236315.1 uncultured Treponema sp. | reverse complement strand
GTGCATACTGTTGATTATAAGGCGATGCTTTACACCATTCCATGTATAAGAATAATTATTTCCTGTATCTATATACCTATCCGTAAAAAAGTGTTGTAGCATAGCAGTTTCTTTGGAATAATTAAACTCGTAAGCATATAAACCACTAGGAAAGTCTTTGTGATAAAGAAGATTTCCATTTTTATCTGTTAAAAATCCAAATGCGTTTTCATAATCAAGGCTGTCTATCTCACTTCTTAATAGAGAGATTTTTATGTCCATTCCAGCAACACCAAAGAGTTCCCCATTTATATATAAAGGAAGCACATAAGAGATGGTATCAGAAGCATCTTCTGTATTACGATTTGTATAAGGACCAATCCAAGAGCCTTCTGTCTTTGTTGCAGCTTCATAGTACCAAGCTACATGCCCTGTGTCATCTTTGGCATAGTCATTTATATAGAACGAAGCATTAATGTAGTGATTAAAAACTTCGTTATTTAAATAATACATACATTTTGTATTAGGATATTTCTTTATATTTGGAGCAAAATAAAATGACTTTATATACGGAAGCCCTCTTAACATTTGCACTGTATCTTTTGCAATATCATCATATTCTTCTGTATAAAAGTCATTTAAGAGTTTTTCTGGATTTATAATTGAATTAAAGACGTTATAACTTAAAAAATAAACAGCGTGTTCTACATCTCCTAAATAATTATTCATCGTAGTAGCTTTTTGCAACGCTAAAAAAGATAACGCCTTAGAAGAATAATACTCTATGGAATAATGCACATAATATATTGATATAGCAGATACAAGGACAAAGACTATTAAAATTGTGCCTGTATAAAAACGTATAAATCTAGAACGTATAGACTTCATTTTAATCCTTTTTTACTCCATTGCCACCCATTTCTTTTACTTGATAGCAATATTGTGCAGCTCTATAGTAGTTTTTCTTTATGGTATCAGAAAGCCTTACTTCTGTAAGCCCAACAGACACCGTTACAAGTCCATCAGAAGCAACCATCTTGCAGAACTGACGGCATATAGTATAAGAGTTTTCTATAGGGAGTTCAAAAAGGACTAAGAATTCATCGCCTCCCCATCGTAAGACCATTCCTTGATTATCTAGCAATATTTGCGCTATGGCAACTACAGAACGCAAAACTTCATCGCCGTTCATATTATCATTTGCTTCCTTAAAGAAGTCTATATCAAACACAGCAAGGCTCTTGTATCTAGTAGTGTTGAACACACCACGCTCCCCATACATCTCCTTAAAAAAGTTTCTATTAGGAAGCCCTGTTAGATTATCTACTTGGGAGCGAGTTGCTGGGAAAGCGTTCTTTGTAGGGAATATTTTACTTACAGTAAAGTAAACTACATAAAAAGAAGCAAGTAGCAGAAAAACGGCAAACATATAGAATAGTTTTTGTGTAGACGCTCCGTCTGTGTTGCTACGCACAACAAAGTACCAATCAAACTCTTCTATATATTTAGTTATGGCATACCCATTTCTACCGTAGTCCATATAGTTAAAATCTTTAGTATCATTCTTTTTCTGTACAAGATAGGATAAAGATTTATTTCCCATATCGTAAAAGTTGGAATCTAGTTTTACAAGTCCTGTATTGTTTACAAAATTTATTTTTATCTTATATTTATTTTCATAAGTTTTTATTAAATCCATAAAATCTATAACATAGAGAGAGGTACTAGCAATTCCTAAAAAAGAGCCATCTTTATCTGTTATTTTTACGTTTACAAATAATAGATTTTCTTCATTACTTTGCTCGTACTGATAAACACCTATAGAAGACTGTATGTTGTTTTCAAAAAAAATTGAATACCAACTATCATTTGGGTCTTGGTCTGGGTGGATTATTTTTAATAAGCCTTCGTTATTATAATATCTATGCGAGTTTTCTGAAATTACAGATATAGTGGCAACGTTAAGGGAAGAAGATAAATCTTTACAGTAGGATTGCAAAGTGTTTATATCTTGCGCCATATTTTCTTGTGATTCATTTTTTAGGATTTGTATAATAAAGGGGTCTTGCGCTACAAAGGCAGAGATAAAAAGTGCTCTGTTTAGTTTTCCTGTGATGACATCATAAATATGAGTGGCATTGAGTAAGTTTCTTTCTTTTTGCCTTATTGCCCCATCTTTAGTATTTATAAAGTGAGCGGCCATAAGGAGCAATATAATAACGCTTATGATAACAGAAAAAGCTATGGTTATAGATTTTTTCATACAGACCTCAAAAACTGCTCTTTAGCGTTTTTTCTGAATACTAGCACTTATCTTGTTGCCTAGATACTGCAATAATTCTACCATAAGGATAATTACTACAACAGAGGCAATCATTATACCAGTGCGAAATCTTTGATAGCCATATCTTATGGCAAGGTCGCCAAGACCGCCACCACCAACTGCTCCAGCCATAGCAGAATAGCCTATTAGGTTTATGATAGTAAGCGTTATGCCATTTACTAAGCTAGGCAAGGCTTCTGGAACAAGCACTTTTACTATTATTTGCATTGTTGTAGAACCCATTGCACGAGCTGCTTGAATAATGCCGCTATCAACTTCTTTTAGAGATGATTCTATAACGCGGGCTACAAAGGGAGCTGCTGCTATAGAAAGAGGAACTATGGTAGGGGCGGTTCCTATACTAGTACCCACTATTAAGCGGGATAGGGGAAAAAGCAATATGATAAGTATTATAAAGGGGAAGGAGCGCAATATATTTACTATGCGGCTTAACATTTGATTCAAAACAGGGTGAGGAGAAAGCCCCGTTTCTGGCTCTGTTACGCACAAAAGAACCCCTATGGGAAAGCCTAATAAACAAGAGAATATTGTAGAAAAGAAAACCATTATAAGTGTTTGTAGGGTTGATTCCCCCACCAGTTCAAGAATTTCTATTATAGTGTCTTGCATATTACTCCTCTACAATAATGCCGTTTGCACGTAAATCTTCTATCGCTTTTTGAACTTCGTCTGCGCTTCCAGTTATGTCTGTTATCATGGTGCCAACGTCTTGGTCTTTTAAATGCTGAATACCGCCTGCTCTTATGTTTAGTTCTATATTAAACTTTTTGCACAAGGCACTTAAAACAGGTTTATCTGTATCACTACCTACAAAGCGTAATGTATATTTACCACCGTCCTTAGACCAGCGCAATATTTCTTCTTGCGATGTATTTATGCGAGAAAGAAAGTCTTTTGTTACGCTAGAGTGGGGGTGTGCAAAAATATCATTTACAAAACCTTGCTCTACTACACTGCCGTTATCAATTACCGCTACTTGCTCGCAAGCATCACGCACTACTTCCATTTGGTGCGTTATCATAATAACGGTTAGTTTCATGTTTTTCTGAATGTCATTTATAAGGCTCAATATGGAATGTGTAGTTTGTGGGTCTAGTGCACTAGTAGCTTCATCACAAAATAATATATCTGGACGAGGGGCTAGTGCTCTTGCTATGGCGACTCTTTGCTTTTGCCCACCCGAAAGCGTGCTTATGGGAGCGTTACCCCTGCCTTCAAGCCCTACTAAAGAAAGCATTTCCTGTACTCTCTGTTCAATCTGCGCTTTTGGCGTTTTACAAATCTCTAGGGGGTAGGCGATGTTTTTTGCGGCTGTACGAGAACTGAATAGATTAAAGTTTTGGAATATCATTCCAATTTTGCGGCGTTGTAGGATAAGGTCTTCTTTTGAAAGATTGTCTACACGCTTACCGTCATAAAGCACTTCTCCACTGTCGGGCTGCTCTAAAAGGCTTATGAGGCGTACTAAAGTAGATTTACCAGCTCCGCTTTTTCCTATAATACCAAATACTGTGTTTTCTGGTATGTGCAAGGAAATATCCTTTACCGCTTTTATTACAGATTCTTTTGTGTTATAGGTCTTTTTTAAGTTATTCAGCGTAACGTACATAATATTTATAATAATGGGTTTTGAGTATAATAGCAAGAAGTACCAACGGAAAGCCACGGAAATCAAGAAAGTGAATTTTTTAACGTATACATAAAAAAAACGGTGGTGTTACAAAAAGTATGCTAAAACTTTCAACCGTCATTTTGAGCAATAGGCGTTGCCAGCGAAAAATCTGTGAATC
>CAJOPO010000046.1 GCA_905236315.1 uncultured Treponema sp. | reverse complement strand
TTGTAAGTCGCGCTATTATAGCGACTTACAACTCGCAGGAACCTCGAAAAACTTTCTGAAAGGGAGTTTTTCGAGGTTCCCTTAAAAGTTCAGACACCCCTATGCTTCCGTTTTTGCAAAGAGCCGTTATAATAGGTCGCCCTATAAGGACTTCATCAGCATCATAAAAAGCCGCTGCTCTTATGTGTTCTTTTGTGCGTATGCCGCCGTCAACCCATAGTCTTCCACTAAATTGCTTTAGTGTACTACCATACTTTGCTAAGAAATCAGCCGTTCCTCCCTCTCTTGTTTCTACCCTACCTCCATGATTAGAGATATAACAAATATCAGGTCGCACTTCTTTTACAAGTTTTATATCTTCTTTTGTAAAAATACCCTTTATTGCAAAAGGAAATCCTTTTTCGTTTACATAGTGCTTTATCTGCAAAAGCTGGGCGGCAGTTTTCTTTTCTAAGTGAACTAACTCCCTCATAGTAATTATGTTGTAACTATCTATATCTATACCATAAATCTCTGCAACAGGATTTGCCCAATCAATGCGTTCCATAATTCTAATGTCTGGATAAGGCTTTATGAATACGGCGGCTTTATTATTCTTATCACCGCTTAGAGTATTTTGCACTGCTTGAATACCATATTGCAATTTGTAATCAGGAGTTCCATCTCCAATGCTTAGCTTTATGCCCGCGTTAACACAGGCATTGATTAAATCAAAATAAAACGAACTTTCTGAATCATAGCCTATATTTTCTACCGCCCCAGTTATAGGTGCCAATCTTATAGGAATATCAGGGGAAGCATTTTCTGTTGTCTTTGGTAATTCAGAAGCAAGTTGCTCCCAACTATCATAATTATGAATAAAGTTTATGCTCTTATTAGGACCGCCCATACCAGGCATTTGTTCTATACAGCCCCTACCATTGCACACTGGGCAAAAATGACATTTATATTCACTCACAAAAGTCTCCTAAGCACGTGCCAAGATTACGCGCTACTTTTATCATAGGATGGTCAAGAGGAATCCTCTTTATTTGTCCTGCTATTTGTTTTAGAGGAACCCCAACTATATGTCCATTTTGAAGAGCTAGCAAATTACCAAAATCACCACGTGCTAGAAAATCTGCAGCGGCAGTTCCAAATCTACTAGCTAACACTCTATCATAAGGGCTAGGAGTTCCTCCCCTTTGTAAATAACCAAGTACCGTTACCCTAGATTCCAAACCTGTAGCTTCTTCTAGCTCATGGGCAACTCTATAGGCTATGGAATATGGCATGGCCGCTCTTGCTTTCTTAAAAGTCTTTTTATCCATAAGGGCTTCCTCTGGATTCATCGCACCTTCTGCAACTACTATAATAGAAAAGTTTTTTCCAGCATCGCGCCTTTCTTTTATCTTTTGTGCAACAGAATCTATATTATAGGGTATTTCTGGAATAAGAATGACATCTCCACCGCCTGCAACGCCTGCATATAAAGAAAGCCAACCCGCCTTGTGCCCCATTACTTCAATCACCATAATGCGACTGTGACTATGGGCTGTGTTATGAAGCCTATCTATAGCGTCCGTTGCAACATCTAGTGCTGTATGAAAGCCAAACGTCATATCTGTTTCTACAATATCATTGTCTATAGTTTTAGGAAGCCCTATAACATTAAGCCCTGCGTCATAAAGTCTACTTGCTGTTGTGTTAGTTCCGTTTCCGCCTAAGCAAACAAGAGCGTCTAGACCCCATTTTTTATAATTATTTTTAATTGCTTCTACAGGATATAAGCCCGTTTCCTTATCTATCTCTGGCTTTTTGAATGGTTTCTCGCGGGATGTGCCTAAGATGGTGCCTCCTGCTGTAAGCAAGCCCACTAGATTATCTGTTTCTAAGGGAATCATTTCTCCTTGTATAAGCCCTCGATAACCATTTTTTATGCCAATGGCTTCCATTCCATATTTTATCATAGCGGTACGGCACACAGCTCTAAGTGCTGCATTTAATCCCGGTGCATCCCCGCCACTTGTTAGAATTCCAAATCTTTTTACTACAGACTGCTGCATAGTATTATTATAGCAATTCAATGTCATTTTTGGCAACTTTAATCTGCAACAACAGTTTCGTCGCTCGAACTAACCGTTGCTTTTACTTTCTTTGACTTTGTTTTGTTTTTTACTTTTTTTACAGTTGGTAAAATGCCAAACAAACTGCCAGTAATGCCACCTGCAAGTTGAATAAGAATGGGTAGATAAAAAGGTTGCGCTCCTACGGAAACAGAGGTTTTTTCTTTATAAAAGCAATAAATCAAATATATAATAAAAATAAATATATAATTTAATGGTAGAGTTTGCCTTGCATTTAATTTTGTAATTATAGAAAGAATTATTAGCATAAAAACAATTTCTGTGTTTCCTGCTAAAGGCGTTATAGAAACGCACGCTGTAAGGATTCCAGAAACCATAGCAGAAAGTAATAGCATTACAATGAGTATTACAGAACCATAGCGTTCTTCTAAAGCGGGGCCTAATGATAAGATTGTTAGGCTGTTTATAAAAAATAATTCTATAGTAGGATTGCTTAAAATGTGTAAAAAGATGCGCAGATAGTGTATTACGTTTTTAAAATTAAATGCAGGAAAATCTCCATAAGGGGCAGTACATGCTACTTTTGCGGGGCAGACTAAAAAAGATAAAATCTTTCCTTTTAATAAAAGGTAATCTAGAGAAAATAGAATAGCGTTAAGTAATATAAATGTAAGTATGACAGGGAAATCATAACTGAATTTTATTTTATTTTTAGGCATATTGTTAGTTTAATTCTCAATGCCTAATTTGTAAAGGATAATCTTTTTTAAGGCAGAGAAATCACATTGTTGCAAAAAGTAAAAAAGATATAACCTTTACATCTAAAAGGCTATACCTTTGCACTCTAAAGGTTATACCTTTGTGTCATTAAGGTAGTACCTTTTCACTATATTTTGCATTGTGCGTTAAAGATAACTCTCTGACTAGCATACTTTCCTAACGAAACCAAAAATCTTATATTCCCTATTGCAAAAAATAGTATCTATGCTATACTAATGATAGTGCTACTATCATTTTGCACAACTTATACAACACATTTAGGGAGGACTTATGAAAATTAAGAAAATAATTACTTTTGCTTCTTGCGCTTTACTAGCTTTTAATATGCTTTATGCACAAGCACAAACAGAATCTTTAGAGGAAAATAATATAGAAGAAAATACAGAACTAGAAAGCAATGAAGAAGGTTCAGAGGAGAACTTTGTAACAAAGACAGAGGAAGCTTCAGAAAATAAATCATTTTTTGATAGCTTAAAATATGCCATTAGTGCAGACTTTGCATTCTACCCCAAAAGCGATTACGTTGCAGGCGGAACACATTTTGCTCCGCTTACAGGTATATATAGTGGGCTAGAAGGGCGCGTAACAGGAAGTGCAACTTATGTAATTCCTACCCCATTAGGAGAGAATTGGCTTTTAAAAGATGCGAATGTAGCCTTAAAAGCATCATTAGAACTAACTCCTGTTTCTATAAAGCCCGGCTTTAGTGCAACATTTACTCCACTTCCATTTTTAGTATTTGCAGCAGGTGGAGAAGCTGGTACAGGTTGGAATCTTTTAGGTTTACAAGGTATGGCAAGTTATGATGGCACATCTTCTTATACAGATATTACACCTTTTACAAGTTGGTTCCTAAAAGCATGGGCACAGGGAACTGTTCAGTTTGATACAGGAGCTTTAATACCTGGCGACTGGAGCCATGTAGTAATGTTATTTACATATCAAGTATATTATCAAAACTTAACAGGTGTATCTTCTGGAGAGATTTGGGAATGGCAATGCAGTAAAAACAAGGCAGACGGCTTTAACCAATATATGTGTGGTGTTTTAGCATATCAAATGCCACTAGTTCTTAAGCGTGTAGGCGTTATGTTTGAAATGGAAGGTCATTTTGCAGATTCTGATTACAACACTTCAAAATATGCTGATTATAATGGAAACTTTCAGAGTATTAGCATAAGTCCTTTAGCACAATTTGAGTTTGATAAGCATAATAGTCTTTCTGTATTGATTGGCTTTTCAAGCCGAAGAAGTTATGAAGAATCCCACACAGATGATGCTGTAGAACCAAATCTTACATATGCAGGTAGAGAATGGTACTTTAATCGTGTTGCTGTAAGCTACACATATTCATTCTAATTATTTACATTTGTAATCTTACCGTGCAGTGCTAATTATAAACTGTACGGTAAGAATAAATAACGATGAAGTCTGTTGAATTAAATTAAATAATGAGTATATAATTGTTATATGAGCGATATATACGATTCTGCTTTTCGTACTATATTAAATGATTGCAGACAACGGAAACACTTACTGTAGAGTTTCCTCATTCTGCAGTCCTCTACTTAAGAAGTACCACAAAAACACCTGATAAATATAGTTATATTAGGGAGCCTCTAAAAACT
>CAJOPO010000045.1 GCA_905236315.1 uncultured Treponema sp. | reverse complement strand
TCTTACAATAAAAGATTATAATAAGCGTATAGAAAGATATTCCTTAGGCTATCCAAATAATGAAGTAAAATATGCCTTTTTAGAAAGTCTTGCTCCTACATATTTGCATGACAAAGAGGGAATCGGCATAGATATATTTACTTTTGATGATTACATCGAAGAAGGAAACTTAGACGGAATCAAGGATATTTTTACTTCAATATTTGCTCGCTTGCCATATTCTGCTGATGATAAGCCTAAGGAAAGAGATTTTCAGAACGTGGTGTACATAGTGTTTATGCTACTTGGAAAATATGTTCAGGTAGAAATGCACACGGCAAAGGGCAGGGCGGACTGCATAGTAGAAACGGAAAAGTATGTGTATGTCTTTGAGTTTAAGAGGGACGGCAGCGCAGAAGAAGCCCTTAGTCAAATAGAGAACATGGGCTAGCCACTACATACACGGCTGATAGTCGCACGCTATATAAGATAGGCGTGAACTTTAATTCAGTGGAGTGTAATATTGATGGATGGGAGGTTAGAAGTTAGAATTTAGAAGATAGACGATAGAAGCAAATTTGCTCTTAAGCTAACGCCCTTCGCCTTTTTTATGTGAGTACCGTTAGGTGCGAACAAATCCGTTTGTTTTTGAACCTGTGTAGAATTGCGCAGACTGCCTCATATAATCGAATATTTTTTACATATTTAAAAACAAATTAACTATTAAAAAATAAATAGTTGTGTTATACTATTCTTATATGAGTAGCATAAATACAATACCTAGATGGAACCTAGACTCGATTTTTACAGGACTAGATTCCGATGAATATAAAAAAGCACTAGAAGAATATAATTCTCGCATAGAAAATATAGACGCACTATTAGAAACGGCAGACCGTTACACAAAAGAATCAAATGACCGCTTTGATTTTGAAGCCTGGCTTGTAGCATTTTTAGAAGCATGGAATGAACTTATTGCTAGTTGCCATACCTTACAGGCTTATGCCTATATAATATATTCAACCGATACAACTAATAATGCATATTTAAACAATCTCTCTTTTATAGAAAAAAAATCTATTAGTCTATATCAGCAAGAAATAAAATTTAGCACACAACTTTTAGCTCATCAAAAATACTTAGAAAGTTTTTATGCAAGATATCCTCAATATAAAGAGTATGAGTTTTTGTTAAATGAACTTATTGAAGAAACAAAACACCGCATGTCTACTGCAGAAGAAAGACTTGCTTCTGAGTTATCTACTACAGGGGGCAATGCGTGGGGAATGTTGCAAGAACAAATCATTTCTAACTTAAAAGATGAAAAAGGACGCACTTTTAATGAATTAAGAAATGATGCCTATAGTTCTGACCCACTTACACGCAAAAATGCTTGGCAAAAAGAAATATCCCTTTTAGAGCAAAACCGCATAGCCTTAGCGGCTTCTTTAAATAACTTAAAGGGGCAAACTGTAACGCTAAATGGCAAAAGACATTGGGCAAAGCCTATAGAGCGTTCTCTAAAGACAGCCCGCCTTAGTGAAGCGTCTTTATCTGCCCTTATAGGTGCCATAGAAGACTCTCTTCCTATGTGGAGAAATTATTTTAAAGCTAAGGCCTTGTTCCTAAAAAAGACTAATTCCACAGCAAGTGCTACCGCTGGCTCTGCGGGGCATGAAGGAATTGCTTTTTATGATTTATTTGCTCCATTAAAAGTGCAAAATAGTGAACAAACAAAAGAAGGCATTATTTCTAAAATATGGACGTTTGAAGAAGCAAAAGAATATGTGTTAAAAGAATATCGCTCTTTTAGTGAAGATATGTATAATTTTGCAAAAAATGCCTTTGAGAAAAACTGGATTGATGCAGAGGTAAGGCAGGGAAAGGTTGGAGGGGCTTATGATGAAGACTTTCCTAAAGGGCACCAAAGCCGCATCCTTACAAACTTTACGGGAGACTTTGGGGGCATAATAACTCTAGCTCATGAAATAGGTCATGCTTACCATTTTTACTGCATGAAAGGTAAACCTGCAATGTTTTTTGACTATCCTATGACATTAGCAGAAACAGCAAGTACATTTGCAGAAACAATAGTAAAACAGGATATGATAGCTTCTAGTAGCGATATTGAAAAAATAAGCATTATAGATTTAGACTTGCAAGATACTAGTCAAGTGCTTGTGGATATTTTGTGCCGCTACTACTTTGAGCAATCTGTATTTGAAGAGCGTGCTAAAGGCGAACTTAATGCCGATGACTTTTGCCGCTTAATGAAAACTGCTCAAGAGCGAAGTTATGGCTCTGGCTTAAATGAAGAACGCCATGAATATATGTGGGCTGTAAAATCTCATTACTATAGTCCTGACTTTGATTTTTATAATTATCCTTATGCTTTTGGTCAGCTATTTGCAGCAGGTCTTTATATGCAGAGCCGCAAAGTAGGACCTTCTTTTGCAGATACTTATAAAGAACTTCTTTCTAACACTGGCAACTTATCTTGTGAAGATTTGTGCCGCAAAGCTGGTTTTGATATAACTAAAAAGGACTTTTGGCAAAGTGGAATTGCTATGTATCAAAAAGAAGTGCAGGATTTTATAGCGTATATTAATGGTTCAGTATAAAAACTTTATAAAAAGTAAGAATAGAGGGGATATAATATGAAAACTTTAAAAAGCATGTTGGTGAATATATTATTGATAATTTGTTCAACTTGTATGCTCTATGCAGAAGAAAAAAATATTCTCTTTTTGAGTTCTTACTCTATTAACTTTGACTTTGTGGATGTGGAAATGGATAGCTTTAATAATGTATTAGAGCTATCTCAAGACCGTATTGACTATGAATTTTTAGATGTAATTAGAAGTGATTTTGTAAGTGATAATTTTTTTGAATATTTTAAAATAAAATTGCAGCATGATATAAAATATGATATTGTTGTTGCCGTAGACGATGCCGCTCTTAGCTTTGTTTTAAAATATAAGGAAGTCTTATTCCCTCAAAGTCAGGTAGTGTTTTTTGGCGTTAATGACGAAAAACTTATAGAACAAGCCGAACAAGTACCTAGGGTAACTGGAGTTGCAGAGGTAATTCCTTTTGAAAAAAACTGTGATTTAGTTCTAAAATATTTTCCTAATCGCAAAAAAATCTACTTTATATGTGATGGTTTTACAATAACTGGTCGGGCATTGCAAAAATCTTTTTTTGATTTAGAAGCAAAGTATCCTTCCTTGCAATTAAAAGTTATAGACCCTGGTCTGTACACAGAAAAAAAGTTGAAAGAAATAATTTCGTCATTAGATGATGAAAGCGTTATCTTCCTTTTAAATTTAACACCTACAAGCGATGGAAAACTATATTCATTTAAGCAGACTCAAAACTTTATTGCAAACAATGCAAGTGTTCCTATTTTTCAACTAAGTGATTTAATGCTAAATCCTAAAATACTTGGAGGAATAGCATATTCATATAAGGCAGGGGCTGAAATTGCCGCTTATATGACTAATAGCATAATAAACGGAACCCCTGCAAATCAAATAGCGATAGATAAAGAAGGAGTGTTTTCTACTATATTTAACTACAAGGAGTTAGCAAAATATCGTATAGCACAAAACACTCTGCCACAAGATAGCGTAATATATAATAAACCAGAAACAGTGTTTTCTAAGCATAAAGAATTATGGGGAATTTTACTTTCTGTAGGCCTTATAATGCTTGTTATAATATTTATACTTTCTCTAAATCTTATACAAAAGCAAAAAATTATACATACAGATTTACTTACAGACCTACCTAACCGCCAATGGTTTAAGGAGCAGTTACCTCGTATTCCTTATAAAAATGGGCAGGTTGCGTTATTTATAATAGACTTAGATGATTACAAGCGCATTAACGATGTATATGGGCACTTAGTAGGAGATGAGATATTTAAGCAGTTAGGAAAAAGGCTTCAAAAGTTTACTAACTCTAGAATATTTGTAGCGCGCATTTCAGGTGATGAATTTGGTATTTTGTATTACGATACAAATCGTACTTTAGCAAAAACCTTAGCGGCTCGCATTTTAATAGAACTAGATATGCCCTACCAAGTTAGCGACCTTATGCTAGAAATTTCTGCAAGCATTGGTATAACTTTTTATCCTGATGATACTAAAGAAGTTAATAAGTTAATGCCTTATGCAGATGATGCCTTGTACAAGGCAAAGACTCACGGCAAAAATTGCTTCTGGATGTTTAGCGAAGAAGAGCGAAAGCAACTAGACAGACGCAATGAACTAGAAAAGATTGTAGAAGATGCTATTAATACTGATGGCTTTGAAATATTCTATCAGCCACAGTTCTTTACAAAAGATAGGCAGATAAGCGGCTTTGAAGCACTAGTGCGCTTAAAGACAAATGCTGCTAGTCCTAGCGAGTTTATTCCCATTGCAGAGCATAATCGTAAGATTATTACGATTGATAGAATCATAACAGAAAAGGTTATAAAGCAGCTTCATGAATGGCAAACAAAGGGATATAAGCTAGTAAACGTATCTCTTAACTTTTCTAACTATCAGATAAGCGATTTAACATATCCTGATTATGTTATTTCCCTTTTGCGTAAATATAATGTTCCTACAAAGTATCTAAAAGTGGAAGTGACGGAAAGCGCATATTTGGATGAAACTTTAGAAACAAAGGAATTTATGAATCGCTTTATAAAAAATGGAATTGATATTTCTATAGATGACTTTGGAACAGGATATTCTTCTATACGCTATCTAAACTTTTTGCATTTTTCTGAGTTAAAGCTAGATAAATCTCTTATGGATAAGTATCTAGAAACAAAGGATGAGCGTATGATTTCTTCTATTATAAACCTTGCTCATACAATGGATTGTATTACCATTGCAGAGGGGGTAGAAACAGAAGAACAGGCGCAAATGCTTTTAAGAAATAATTGCGATTGTATTCAAGGCTATTTATTAGGAAAGCCAGAGTCTGCAAGTGTTGCAGAAAAAAGATTAGTAAAGGAAGATAATTTATAAGGGAGCCTCTAAAAACT
>CAJOPO010000044.1 GCA_905236315.1 uncultured Treponema sp. | reverse complement strand
TGATGATAGTCGTATGGGACTTTTAAAGAGAGCCTTTGAGGGTAATCCCGTTGTAAAAGAATTTAGAACGACTGAAGTATTTGGAAATACATTAGATTTTCTTATTTTCAAGAAAGAAGTTGTCCAGTATCCAAATGATGATATTTCTGATGCAAATGGAGTATGCTCTACGCTATATCAAGACATTGCTAAAGAAATTCTTGGCGAGAGTGAAGGAGTTTATTTCTGTACTTCTATATCTGCATATTAAGGAGTGAGCATATTGAGTTTTTGGTATGTAAAGACTATGGAAGATGAGAACGGTCTTTTATGTGTAGCTGAAAGTTTTTGTATTGGTGAATCGAAAAAAGATTATTTATCCATAGGTAACTATTTTGAAACACAAGAAGAAGCAGTTGCTTTTGCAAAGGACTTTAATGATAAACTTTGGGGCAGAAGAAAAGAAGTCAATGCTAATAATGAATATTACTATACAGTCGAAAATCGGTGGTGTCCTGCTGGATTATTTGGCTCCAGAAAAAGACTAAAGGACGAAGATAATAGTGTAGAGGAAAACGAGCTAAAGCAGTATGGTAATTACTTTGAAACTCGTGAAGAAGCTGATAAGTATGCAGATAAGATTAATTCCATCATTGTAAAAAATGGTGCAAGTGGTAAAGATAAGAATGGAAATACTGTTTATATGTTCGACAAAGTAAAAGTTCCTAGTGGTGAAATCATGTTTGTTGATAGTATTGCACGAGATGGCGATGTTGTATGGTGTATGTATAATTTAGATAATAGAACTGAGAAGCAACAGCGTTTTGAAACTAAGGATGTAGGAAAGTGTGAATAATAGAGTTGATGATTATCAGTTAAAACAAATAGAATTTTATGATTCCACAGCACAATATGGTGGTTACTTTGATAGAATAACAGTAATCTTAGAGTATAACTTACTCGTAGAAATGCTAAAAACTTGCCCACATACAGAGGATTATAAAACTTTGTTATCTTTGTTAAAAGCTGTTAAGAAAGCAGGTAATCTAGAAAAGCAGTTAGAAAAAGAAATACCTTTCTATAATGAAACAGACAAGGCAGAACCTTGGACAGCAGAAGCAGGGTGGAAAGATGGTAAAGTAGGCTTTTTAGTCCATGATAGTCAAGGGAAATGTGAAAAACTCTCTTTGTGGATAGATTATGAACTACTTTTAGACTTAGTTTTTAGCTACGGAGATAAGGCTATTATTGATGAATTGGTAAATTCTTCGCTAACTGATGATTTAAGAAAAAAAGTGCTTGATAAGCTAAAAAGTTTGTGATATACTTGAAACAAAGGAGAAAAAGGAAAATGAGTTACGAATCGCCAGTATTTAGAACACTAGCAGCTTCAAATCATGCTAAAGATCAAATAAGAGAAGAACATGATTTTTATGCTACTGAGCCAAAAGCAGTAGAACTCTTGTTAGAACAAGAGAAATTTGAAGGTAAAATACTAGAACCTTGCTGTGGCACTGGAGATATATCTAAAGTATTAGAAGCTAATGGATATGAAGTAATATCTTCAGATTTAATAGATAGGGGATATGGAGAAGTAAAGGATTTCTTTGAGATAAAAGAATTTGAAGGTAACATTATTACTAATACTCCGTATCGTAATTCAGGAACTTTTGCAAGACACGCATTAGAAATAATTCCTGAAGGCAAAAAGGTAGCACTTTTTGTAAAACTTCTTTTCTTAGAAGGAAAAGAAAGAAAGAAACTTTTTGAGGATTATCCACCAAAAACCGTCTATGTTAGTAGCAGTAGATTAACCTGTGCTAAGAACGGCGATTTTGAAAAGTATGTATCAAGTGCCGTAGCCTATGCTTGGGTTGTTTGGGAAAAGGGCTACGCAGGTGAAACAATTTTGAGGTGGATAAACTAAAAAAATACTTGACAAACAAAAAAATCTGTGGTATAATACATATACATTGTTTAGCAAGAGAATGTCGATATGGGAACTGGTCAATAACCCATGCCAGTACGGAAAATAAAATTTTCGTAAAAAAATTCTTGACAAGCTAGAAAATCTGTGGTATAATTCACAGTGTAGTCAAGAAATCTCGTAATTACTGCTAAATTCATCATAGTGTGTGTAAGAGGTAAGTATCCGCATTACCTCTTACACCACCTCCTTAAATGAGTATAATGGAAGTAGGCATACTTCCTTGCTAGTGTTATACTACTTGGAATGACCTCCAAGTTAATAAATCGCTAGAAGGCTGAAGTACAAGGTCGTAAGCGGGTTTAGCAC
>CAJOPO010000043.1 GCA_905236315.1 uncultured Treponema sp. | reverse complement strand
TTTACCAGCCATATTAGGACCAGTTACTAGGGCAAAAGAAGTGTCATTATCTTCTGAAAAAAGTTTTAAATCATTAGGAATAAATTCCCCAGTTGGTATATGAGAAGAAACAACAGGGTGAACTCCATTTTTTACATCAAAAATCAAACTATCATCTAGCAAAGGCTTTGTCCAATTATATTCAATGGCAGCTTGCGCAAAACTTATAGAAACATCTTCATACGCAATCTCTTGTGCCGTATATTGCAAAAGGGAAATATATTTTTTTAATAAAGAACGTACTTCTAAAAATAAATCATGCTCTAATTCTAATACTTTAGAACCTGCATTATTAAGATTTTCTTCTAGTTCTTGTAGCTTTTCTGTTGTGTATCTATCAGCATTAACGAGGGCGCGTCTTATAATAAAATGGGAAGGAACTTTATCCAGTTTACCCTTTGTAACCTCTATAAAATAGCCCATATTGCCATTGTTTTTTACACGTAGGTTTTGTATTCCTGTTTTTTCTCTTTCTTCCTCTTCATAGTCTGCTAAAACTTGATTAAAATTATTTTGTATATTCCGCCAATAATCAAGTTCTTGTGACCAACCATCTTTTATAATTCTTCCCTCTGTAAAAACAGTAGCAGGGTCATCATGTATTGATTTTTTTATTAAATTTATTATCTCTTCAAGTTCTGTATCAGAAGACGCGCCTATTAAAGATTTTTGAACAAGTATTTCCTTTGCAGAAAGCCATAATTCCAAACTAGAGCGCAAAGCCTGTAAATCTTTTGCATGTGCTTTATCCATTGCTATGCGAGCGGCTAAACGTTCCACGTCCAGAATACCATGCAACTGCGCTTTCATTCTAGAAAGTAAGGTTCTATCATTTACGTAAAGTTCTACCTTATTTTGCCTTTTTTTGATTCGATTTAAATCTGTAAGGGGGAACATTAGCCACTCACGTATAAGGCGGCTTCCCATTGCAGTTTGAGTGCGATTAACACATTCTAGCAAGGTATAGTTTGAAGAACCATCGTTTAGGTTATATAAAATCTCTAGATTTCGTCTTGAAGAATCATCTATAACAAGATATTGATTATCTTTATATACTTCTATAGATGAAATATGAGAAAAATTTGTATTTGTAGTTTTTTCTAAGTATTCAAGTAAAAAACCTGCAGGGGGAACTTCAGCAGACTCTTGGCTAAGGGAAAAAGAGCGAAGATTTACTGTCTTAAATTGTTTAAGCAGTCGTTTATAACTTATTTCTGCATTAAAGTTCCAATCAGGATACCAAGAAACAGACATTGAAGGACGAGAACTTATAAGATTTTGTATAAAGGCATTATCTTGTAAACTATCAGGTAAAAGAAGTTCCTTTGCGTTACACCTGCCTAGTTCTTTTGTAAGATTTTCTTCTATTGTATTTACATCAAAACTAGTAGCTCTAAACTCGCCTGTAGTAACATCAATATAGGCAAAACCTACATTTTTATTGCTTATAAAAAAAGACGCTAAAAAGTTATTTATGCCACCTTCTAAGTATTCACTTTCTGTAGCAGTGCCTGGTGTTATAATTTCTACAACTTTTCGCTCTGTAAGACCTTTACCATGAGAGGCAACTTCCCCAATTTGCTCTGCTATGGCTATTTTTTTTCCATATTTAAGTAGGCGGGCAACGTATATCTTAGAAGCATGATAAGGTATACCGCACATAGGCTTATTAGCTCTATGTGTTAATGTAAGATTCAGCAAACGAGATACTTCTACGGCATCTGAATCAAACATCTCATAAAAATCACCCAATCTAAAAAAAAGCACTTCATTAGGATGCAGTGCTTTTATTTTTTGATATTGGATAAAGAGAGGTGTATCTTCTGACATTTATTATTTCACAGTTAATCCTAATTGTTTTATAACCTTGTCTGTAATATCAACCGTATCACTATACCATAAAATTGAATTATCATTGGTAAGGCTTAAAACCATACTATATCCTTCGCCTTCAGCTACAGATTTTAATACATCCATTAATTTTTTATAAAAGGTGTCATTATTCTGCATACTGCGCTTTAAGGATTCCAACTCTGCATTTTTAGTTGCAGTATATTCACTTAAATAATTAGCTTTTTGGGTAATCTGCATTTGAAGGTTTTGAGAACTTTCTCTATCACCACTTCTATCAGCAGCAAGTTTTCTATTATGCAAAGTCTGTAATTCTTTTGTTACTTTTTCTATTTCTGCCTCTGCTTCTTTCTTTTTGTCTTCATAATCACGTACTGTTTTAGAATTATTATAAAATGCCTGATAGACTCGCGCCGTATCAACAACTGCAAACTTAGTTATTGTTTGCTGTGCAAAAAGGCTCACACTAGAAACTATCAAAATAGTACATAGGCATACAAGAGCCTTAATATTCTTTATAATACTCATAATTCTCTCCATATATTATCATTTTGGCATAAAATTAAGCAAGAAACTTTTGTAATATTTTTTGAAAAAATCTTTCTTGCATACCCGCTTACTTATTAGTTATATTAAACGACAATACAAAATGCCAGCTACCTAACCAATCTGTAGTAGCATTCTTTGCAGTCTTCCATGCAATCTGACCATTATCCACTTGGAACTGGCTAACAAAAAGCAACCTTAGTGGGAACTGCTGTATGGTAAAACGCAAACTAGGTCCATAACTAAAGTACCAGTCATCAAGATTTCCAAAGTCGCTAAACATCTCGGACGCACTATTTTTTATCATAGAAGCGTCAAAGAAAGCGTCTAAAGCAATAAAGCCAGGCACTACAGGCATACGTAATTCTACAGTATTATTCCATAAGGCTTTACCACGTCCTGCCGCTGTGTTATAGATAGTCCAACCTCTTCCATAGAACATACCGTCTATATAAAGCTGATTGCCTTGTTTTATGCTTGTTCCTGGTATAGGAAATTGGAAAGAAAGTCCTGAATATGCCATAAGAACAAACTTAAGATTCCATTTTTCTGTAATAGGTTTATCTAAAAGGGTAAAGTATAATTCGCCCTTTGTATCAGTTCTTAGATAAAATTCTGTTTCGCCCCAAGTGGGAGAAAATATACCTCTAGGCAATAAACCATACCAAGAAACTCTCTGGCTAAAGAACCAACCACTAGAGGGGTCATAATTTATATTTCTTCCATCCATAGAGAACGAACTAAATACATAATTTAGAGGTTCCCAGTTGTTGTTATAATCATCTAAAGATGAATCATTTGGAATATAAACAGTTCCGTCATAAATATTGTTTATAAGGCTACCACTAATACCACCTGTAAGTGTAAGTATGGCAAAATCAGGAGTCCATCTCCTAGAAAGTGCCTCTGTAAGATTAAATTCGTGTTTTACATATTGAATATAATACGAATCATCATCCATAACACCGTCAAAGCCTATATAGTTACGAATATCTGTTTCTTTTGAATAGGTATAGCCTATAGAAAAAGCATTTGTTATAGGTAAGTCAAAAATCCAGTTTTGAGTATAGCCTAAATTTGCAGAAATCTTATCTGTAGAAAGAGTTAAGCCCGCAGAAGCCGTTTTACCCTCTCCAAAAAGGTTAGAATCAACAAAGTTCACATAAAAAGAAACAGGGAACTCGCTAGGGTCTGAAACACCGCTAAATGTAAAGCCAAAGTTTACAGTTGTAGTGCTCTGTTCTTCTACATTAAGGATTATGTTCATAAGGTTTTCTTCTGAACCTTGCGCTAGTTCAGGATAAACTTGAGAGAAATACTGTAAGTTATATAGATTTCTAAGACCGTTCATAACCTTTGAGTATGAATAGACATCTCCACTTTCTAGGGGAACTTCTCTAAGGATAACTTCGTCTTTAGTCTTTGCGTTACCTTTTATTATAATTTCTTCAACATGGCTACGCTCTTGTTCCATAATGTGCAATGTATAAGAAATAACCTTTTCATCGCTATCTTTATCCATTACTGGCTCAAAACCATTACGCTGATAGCCATTTTCTCTATACTTTGTAACAATAGCCATTAAAGTTTCTTGCCAACTAGTTTCGTTATAGTCCTTACCAACTTTTACTTTTACAAGGGCTTGTAACTCTTCATCAGAAAAGACATTATTACCTTCAAATGTAACACCACCAAAAGTATAACTAGAACCCTCTTGTATATTAAAGGTGATAGTAAGTTCATTGCGCTGCTTAGATTCGTTATAATTACTATCTACAGTTTTATCTATTACACGAGCGTCTACATAGCCCCTATCTTTGTAATATGCTTCTATGGCCTTTGCATCCTGCTCTAGCATGGCTTCTTGGAATGCGCCTTTATTAAATAGTCTAACTTCTTTTAAACTTATTTTGCCTTTTAGGGTGCTAGCAGAAACAGCCTTATTGCCAGTGAATACAATGCTTCGTACAACTGTAGCGCGTCCTTCTGATATAGTAAAAACAACTTCAATACCAGAATCTGTATCTTCTGACTTAGAAGATACTTTTACGTCTGTAAAGCCTTTTTCTATATATAAATCTCTAATGGCACGCTCGTCCATAAGACGTTGATTATCGTTGTATACCTCTTTTTCTTTTAGTTTAATTACATTTTTTATATCAGAAAGATGAAGCTGGCCTATGCCCTTATATGTAATTTTTGAAACAACAGGATACTCTTTTACTGTAAGAGTAATGGCTATAGTTTTACAAGAGGTATAATCACCTCCTATGGGAGTCATTTTTATGTCTGTAATATCTTCAAAATAATTTAGTGCAAATATACGATTTATCATATCTTCGTATATTGTGTCATTAAACTCTCTTCCAACAAAACTGCCCGTAATACCTTCCAAATCAGAAGATTTTACCGCTTTTAGGCCCTGAAAGGTTATGCCTCGTATAGTTTTGTTATAATACCAGCCATCAGGTGCAGACTGTGCATATAAAAGATTACTTGATGAAGCCAAAATAGAAAAAAAGCCTAAAACAAAAAGAAGAGCGAATAATTGTCGCTTAACTTGCATAACTTCCTCTTAAATTAAAATTTTAAAATTGCAACTGCCAAGATAATGTAACAGAAGTTGCAGGAACCCATGAGTTCTGCAAAGCCCCCATATCAGGAGCAAACTGCCAGCGTATATTAGCAAATGGAGCAGAAAATTCCAAACCTAATTCAGGCTGGAATACAAGTCCTCCAGCAACCATACCAAAGCTATCCGTTAGGGATTCGTCATACGACCACTGCAAAAGTGCGTCTGCATATACATCTTCCCCAAAATACTTACCTATATAAACAGCGGTATTATCAAAATAGTTACTAGCTACGTGACTATTTTCTGAACTAGAATTTAAGCCATACTTAACCGCATTTTGTATAAGGGTCATACGTAAAGATAATATATCAAAATTCAATAAATCACGCAATGAATTTTCAGCTTTTCGGATAATAAGATTTTGGAACATAAAATCACCACCTGCAACTAAGGCATCCGTTACGGATTCAGAATCACCTGTTAGAACACTACCTAATAAAGAAAGCACTTCTGATTCTGATTTTGCAGGATTAGAAGTCAATGATGGGGAGAACTCTGATACTTTTTGATTTGCAGCAGAAAGCGTTATTGTTACAGGGCTACCAGAGGAGTCGTGAGTACGAGTTTCTGCACGTACAGTTACAAGTGGGTCAAAGTTATCTTGTGTTTCATTTAATACTACTCTACCCTCTTTTAGATAGAAGTTTCTACCCAAATAAAATACTTCTCCACCTTTTAGGATAATGTCGCCATCTATTGCCCACATATCACTAGCGGTGTCCATTGTAAGATGGATAGGTGTTTGAGGGGCTATTAAACCACGAAGAATAGGATTTATCATAACATTTACTTTTTACTCAACATTAAGTTCCATGTCAACAAGCATATCCATAGGAGATACTTGTGTACCAGACTTTCCTGTTAATGAAGAAAAACTTAAGTTGGTTAAATCTTCTGCTACAGAAACTTCGGCTTCGCTTAAGGTTATACCACCTGTTACCATAAGTTGATTGGAAGTATAAACAAGGGAGGCATCTATAGCCGTTCTACCTTTCATTTTTACTAAAGGAACATTTATATCTAGCGGAATACCCTTAGTATTGCGGCTAGATACAGAGGCTTCTACAATTTCTGGAGACCATCTATCTAAAGTAACATTTGCACTAGCAGAAAGCACACCATCTTTTACTATAAAAAATGTTTCTGGAACTTGTATTTCGTTTCCGCGCATATTAACAGAAATGCTATTAGCAAGTATGTGGTCTGGTATATAACTAGGAGAATTAAAATCAAGATTTGCAAGTCGCAAAGAACCATCAATTTCTGGGTCAGAAACATAGCCTGAAAGATTAATTTGTCCTGATAATACACCCCTATAAATAGAAAACATTTCTGAATTAAATAAATATGCAAACTCAGGAATATCCACATATAGATTAGAAAGAGAAATATCCATTATTGAATCTTGAATATTTCCACTTGCTGTAAAATGGAAAGGTTTTGAATTATCAATGCTAAACATTATGTGCCCTGTATCTGTAACGGCACCAGAAAGTCCTAGAGAAGAATCAGAGCTAATAAATATCATGCCAGGAGACCTATTTAGTTCAAAATGCAAGGGGATGGCTTTTTGAATCATACTGCCCTGTAGGCCTTCTGAATCTAAAATGACAGTAAAGTCTTCTGGTAAAAGAGAGGCTGTTTC
Source organism: uncultured Treponema sp. (assembly GCA_905236315.1). Classification (GTDB taxonomy): domain Bacteria; phylum Spirochaetota; class Spirochaetia; order Treponematales; family Treponemataceae; genus Treponema_D. The sequence continues at coordinate 3,743 of CAJOPO010000043.1, read as the reverse complement.
GTCTGTGCTATCATTAAAGATTGCAATATACAAAGGCAAATTAAAAGACATATCTCCTGTTTTATATGTTGCATTTGCAGTCATAAGTCCTGAAAAATTAGCTACATCAAAGGTAGCAGATAAATCAGTTATATCCGCACCATTCCAATGTGCGTCAAAAGAAGGAATAGTCAAATTACCTTCTACAAAAGCAAGATTTCCATGCGCTATAACAGGATAGCCTGCTAATTCCATAGAAAATGAACTAATATCCACAGTTACGTAGGGATTTTCTATAGTGCCGTTTGCAGAAATAGAGGCTGTAAGTGTATCATCGGCATGTTGGTCTTTTAAGAATCTATCTAATGGGAAAGAAACTATATCCGCCTGCGCTGAAAAATAAAAATCAGACATTATGTGTTCGCTATCTAAAGGTGCGCCTAGTGGATTTGTAAGATTTCCTTGTAAATGAATACGTTCTGTAGAAAGTTGACTAGAAACATCTAGGTCTAAATTTAGGGAATCAAATATTCCTCCATTAATATTCCATAAAGCATATCCACTGCCCTGTAGCTGAGAACTTATATCAGTATATGATAAGGAATCAATAACAAATCCTGCATTATCAACTCTTCCAGAAATGGCAATTCTAGGGTCAATAGAAATTTTTCCACTTATTTCTTCTAGTTCTAAATGAGGAATATCAACAACTATGCCATTTTGCTCTGAATAGGAAAATGCTGTATTTAGGGATATGGAAAACAAGAAATCAGAAAACGCTACAGGGAAATTACTTAACTGTGCAGTTCCATGTATTATATCATCAAAATTTACCGTAACATCTAAGCCATAGTTGCCCGTTATGTTAAGCCATTCTCCAAAAGAATAAATGCCATTTAATTGATAAGGTATGGAGTTTACAGAGCAGTCTGTTGTAAACAAGACTTGATTATCTGCTAAAGAAATATCTGCGTCTGCCACCGCTTGAACATCTTGTCCATCATAAGATAAGTGCAAGGAATTAACATGAACTGCTTGTTCAGTTCCGTCTACAGAAAGAGCTAAAACACGTGCAGGAGCGGAAGTATCAGCAAGGATTAAAGAGGGAGAATTAAATGTAATAGACTTTAAGTCCGTAGAAAAATAAATTTCCGTACTCATAACATAGGGTTCTAATGTAGGAAGTAAGGAAGTTACGGTTTGTTTTAGTTCATCATCTAGCACAAAGGCAGCGGAACTTGCCACAGAATCTAAAAATAGTCTATCAATAAGAATGTATGCTTGGATTTCTGGATTATCAGAAAGCGCAACAGAGCCTTCTAAATTAATATTTCCAATGTCGCCTGTTTCTGAGTGAGAATAATCGCTCATATCAAATGCAAAACTTATGGACTTAAAATTATTTTCAGGGAAGACTCCTAACTGTAATGCCGTAAAAGCAGCTTCTTCATTAAAAAATAATTGTGGAATAAAGACTTGTATTCCATTATCCAACGGGTCTATATATATATCGCCACTTACATTATTGCCATTAGGTAACCGTACATGGTCAATAAAGAGAGTTCCAGAAGGCTGCAATTTAGGAATATTAAACGCGCCGCTTAGGGTTGCGCCTATAGTGCTTCCTGAGGCTCTAAGGCGATGTATGATAATGTCATTTTTGTTACCGCGTAAATCATAGGCAACGGTTTCTCCGCCTGGCAAAACTGTAGAAGGCAAGTAAACAGAACCGTTTGCGTCCCAAAGATAATTCTGTGTAAAAATATTAAAATCAAATTCTCCATCTACCGTTAATCTTGTTCCTATAAACATATTTAAGGGAGCTTGTAGGGGGGGGATTTTTACTAATTGCAGAGGATTTAATGATTTTGTTTCTAGTTCAGCATGAACATCGCCTGAGTCTAAATTAAGGGAAGCAAATAAATCGTAGGGGTATACTTTTTGCGTAGAGCGAACTACAACATTTCTATCACTATAGCGAGCAAGTAATTCCATAGAATTAACAGAATAATCAGCTTTATTATATTTATCTAACGAAAGTATTACAGAGCTACCAGACATCCCTTGCAGCAATTTTGCTTCAATGTTAAAAACGGCACCTGCAGTCTGATTACTCAAATCTTTTATAGCAGCAATAGCGTAGCCAGATGAATTTACAGTTATGGAGTTGATGTTTCGTTGTTTATTTATATTTATGGAATTTAATGCAGCAGTTGCGTCAAACATATCATCAACATAATGCGCTTTTATATTTTTTATCTGCACATCAAAGGGTACAAGAAATATCATATTCTCTATGGAGGATAAGGCTTCTTCACTCAAAATTGATTTTGATTTTTCATCTATAGATTTACCAGCTTTATTTTCTTCTATTTCTGTAGTTTTTGTGTCTGAACTTTCTAAAAGGTTTTCTAGTTTTTTTAATATTCCACTGTACTTTTCTTTGTCAAATTCAAAAGTAACATCTACAATAGTTAATTTAGAAAAAATCTTATCATAATTTCTATGTAACAGTTCCTTTAAATTATAATTTATAATTACTTTACGAATAGTTAAAATACGCACTCCACTTTCTGCGTCAAAGAATTCAATTCCTTTTATATTTACACCTGTAAGGAGCGAAGGGGAAAGTGATTTATAGGAAACACTCATACCTGTTTTTTCTTCAAGAATATTTAGTGCTAACTCTTCATAACTTTGAAGCATATTTGTTACCCATCGGTACACAGGAGAAAGAGCTACTGTAATTCCTGTAATAATCAAGAGAAAAATGATTATGCCTATGCTAGTTTTTACCCACCGCTTCATAAAAAGCCTAATATTTTACAGGTTTATTAATACCCTTGAATATAAAAACAAAATATGCCATTATATCATAACAAACAATCTTAAAATATTGAAGTTTTTTTTATGATTTTACAAAATTTTATAGTATTTGAAGGGATTGATGGAGCTGGAACTTCAACCCAATTGGATTTATTAAAGACTAATAAACTTGCAAAGGATTTTCTTTTTACAGCAGAACCAACATCTTTCTATACAGGTAAATTTTTGAGGCAAATGTTAAAAGGCGATGTGCCTGTAACAAATGAAACAGCTGCATACTTATTTGCAGCAGATAGAAATGAACACATTAATGGCTCTTTGCTTATAGAAAATGAAAATCACCTAGTAACAGGTGTAAAAGAAGCATGTTTATCTGGTAAAGTTGTTGTTAGTGATAGATATTTATTTTCTAGTTTAGCATATCAAAGCATAAATTGTTCTCCCGACATTCCAAGACGCTTAAATAGCGGTTTTCCGCTTCCTAAATTGCTGTTTTATTTTGAATTATCCCCCAAGCAGGCTTTAGAACGCATTCAGACAAGGCTAACAAAAGAAATATATGAAAAAGAAAGTTTTCTAAATAAAACTGTAGATGAATATCATAAAATACTTGAGGAATACGCAAAAGAAAAAGAGATGAAAATAATAGTTATAGATGCTACAAAGTCTATAGATGAAATAAGAAATACTATTTGGGATAATATTAAAGGATTAATTAATTAAAATAATTCGTTTCTTTCCACTAATCAACTGAACATCGATATTAGCATACAAACAATAATCTCATTAAGAAACAAACCTTGATATAACTTATAAGTGTTAATATTACACACAGTTATAATATAACATTTATTGTACCGTCCACATCAATGATAACAGCATCAAAAAAATCATTCATATAGATAATATAATAAATAAGTAATTGAAATACAATAAGG
>CAJOPO010000042.1 GCA_905236315.1 uncultured Treponema sp. | reverse complement strand
TTCCTGCGAGTTGCAAGTCGCTATAATAGCGCGACTTACAACATCGCATTTTCAAAGTTGCCTCTAAAAACTGAAGTTTTTAGAGGCAACCTTAATCAATACTTTCTAAAAATCTTTCATAAGTCCACTTACTTATGCTATAACGATAATTTATACTTTCTATACCAAGTTTTTCTCTTTCTGAATAAGAAGGTGGAGGCTCAAAAGAAGGGATTACTATATATACATCGTCTTTTGAATATATAGAAAGTAAAACCTTACTTTTATTGTCAAAGTTTTTTGTTATGTTTTTTATAGGCTTTATATGAGAAGCTGGACTTATATTTTGCAATAAACCATGACGCAAAAATTGTTCAGATTCTGTTCTAGAATATTCTGTAACACACTGGGGATAAATATATGGGTCTGACCAAAAACTTGAAGATGCTGTAAGATATAAATGTATTTCATTTGCAATTTGATATACTGCTTGATTTGCACCTGAGCGAACTGAAATTCTTTGCGTAAGGCTATCTTCTAAACCAAAATATAAAGAAGATATAAGACCTCCAACCTCATTTCTAAATTCTATACATTTTGCCTCTTTTTCTTCTACTCCTAAACTCTTCCAAGAAGAAACACCTTTTCCAACTAAATACATAGTTCTAATTTTAGAAGTTTCTTTTATTAGATTATCTATTATTGAAGAATCACAAGGCCAGTAATACTTTTTTTGAGATGTGCTATCTGTACCTAGCCAAAAAGAATCATATTTTGTTAATATTACACTTTGATTTTCCTCATCTTGAGAAGGAGTTATTATTGTTATACTTGCAATTTGGTCTATGTAATTTGGATTTAACAAAGCACTTTCTTGTGTTTGAGGGATATTCTTTTTTGAAAAAGGTAAAAATGCTAAAATAAAAATTAATAGCAATATAATATCAAATAGATAGAATATAAATATACCTTGCTGCGTGTTTAACTTTCTCATTTATTTTGACCTCACAAAATGGTCTTTTTTCTTTTTAAATTTATAAATAAAAACAAAATTCCCAATATTAATATGGGTGCTCCGCAAGTAAAAATTAGAACTGGTATTCTACTTTTTACTAATTCATCTAAAGTTTTTTTGTAAAGGCTTGTATTTATTAACATACGATTTTTTAAAGGCAGTAAATTCCCCTCTCCTAACAAAGAAAGCAAACTATCGCTTAAAAAATCAAATGTTCTAATATCCATTGAAACAGGACTAGCCGTAATGGTAATCAAAGACGTATTCCAAGCATATTGGTCGCCAAATAAAATAAGCGAAGGATTACTTTCTCCCTTGCGTTTAATAGCAAGCGACATAGTAAACAGCCCTTTTTGTTCTTGCTCTATGGCAGATTGCGGGACTGCAAATGGATTTGTTATATACCTTCCATCAATTTTTTGCATTTGCCAGGCAGAATTATTAGTTACTAAAAGGGGACTTATTACATAGTCCAAATCAGATGCAACATCATTATCATAATCAATAGCACAAGGCCAAAACATAATCATTCCATCTAAGGCATTTTTCTGTTGTGGCAAAACAGGCCATAGAGGATAATTTACATATTCACTTCTTGTATTTACATCACCAGAATCTAACTGAAGCCTAAAGTTTGATATATCCGCGGTAATAGAATCTTCCTTAAAGTATACACCAAATTGCTGCAACATTAGAAAAGTGTTTTCTTCAGAAGGTACTACAGACCAATCGCTATTGACTCCCACATCTACAGTATATGGAGATGTAGCTAAAAACACTTTTCCTCCACTCTGTATAAATGACTGCAATGCTTGCACATCTTCTGCCATAAAATGAGAAGTACCAATTACAAGTAAGGGAGTATTTGTAAAAAGAGTAAACACATCATCTGCATTTGTACCTATACGCTCTGAAGGAAGATATGTTTGAGCGACAGAAAAGCCTTGAGATTCAAGCCACAATCTTACATATCTGTAGTCGCTCTCAAAATCAAGTCCATTTCCTACAAGCACTTGCACAAAACGCTCAGTTCCCCGCACTAAATGTTGAATTCTGCCTGCTAAATCATATTCTAAAGTTTGTGTGCCTAAAACAAAGGGAATTATTTCAGAATCGCCTAAATAGTCTATAACTATGCCTGAGTAAACTGTAGTCATAGAAAGAGATGTGTCATCGGCCGTTTGTATCTGTCGGGGAATAATTCCATAATTTGAAAGTTTTTGCTCTAAATCTTTACCACTTGGGTCAACTACAGTATAAGAAATGGAACTGTTTTGCGAAACATAATCTCGTAAAAAATCATCTACATCCCTCACTTGCGGATATAAATCTTTTAGTTTACTGCTAAGATAATATGTAATAGAAATTGGCTCTCCAAGATTTTGCACTTCACTAAGTAATGCTTTAGTATAATTTGTAACAGAAAATCTTTTTTCTTTACTTACATCTATTCTCTTATGCCATAAAGAACTGTCTAATAAAATTAAAATTAAGCATATAAGTGCAAGTCTAGATATTCTTTTTAGAGCATGGCTATTATTTCCTCTTTTATGTTCTATTAATATAGAAGAAAAAAATATAAATGCAAAAGATAGAGCTATAAAAAAAATTAAATCTCTTGTATCTATAATGCCCTTACTTGCAGAGTCAAAGTGCCATGCAAAAGAAATGCCCTTTGCAATAGATGCAAAAGGACGCATTAAACTTACATACACTGGTAAAAGATGAATACTATTGCTAATTGCAATTACAAGTGCACTTATGGCAAAAGAAGCGGCATTATTTGGAATTAGAATACCAATAAAAATTGTAAATGCACAGATAGAAATTATATAAAAAATAAGTCCAAAATAACTACAGATAGTAGTATTAAAATCTATATCTCCAAAAAAACTAACAGAAAGTGGAACTGTTAGCGATAAAACCAATATAAAGAGAGAAGCTGTACATAAGGCAAAAAAAGAACTAAGCGGAATATAAATTGTACGGAAAGGCAAAGCGAGGTCTTCTTCCTTATATTTTACAATGCTACTTAACAAAGGAAGAACTAAAATAAATATATAAGGAATTGATGTAAAAAATCTTCTTAAATCTGTAGAAGCCGCTGCTGTAAAAAAACGTTGTCCTATAAAAAAATATAAAGAAGAAAATAACACCGCTAACAATATAGCTAAATAAAAAACAGGAGATATAAACATCATAAACATATAGCGTTTATAAAGATTTTTCATAAAGAATCTCCTGTAGCAGTAAGTTTTAAGAATGCTTGCTCTAAAGAAGAAGTTTTAGATAAAGTTGTAATTTCTTTTATTGTGCCACTGCATACCATTTTTCCTTGCGATAATATGTAAACATTGTCGCATAAACTTTCCGCTTCTTCTATTCTATGCGTGGAAAGTATAATTATTTTATCTTTAGCAAGATGTTTTATGGATTTTCGCAAAGAAACAACTTGAGCAGGGTCAAGGCCTGCAGAAAATTCATCTAGCACAAGAACCGTAGGATTAAAAGAAAGTGCTTTTGCAAAACTAACTCTTTGTTTATAACCTTTAGATAAGGTTTTTACTTTTGCATCAAGAACATCATTTAAGTTTAATATATTAGAAGCCTTTTTTATATTTTCTATAGCCTCTTTTTTATCTAGCTTATGTAAAGCCGCTTGTGTAAGTAAGACTTCTTGAACGGTCATATTCGCTTCTAATATGGGAAACTCTGGAACATAACCGCAAACTTCTCTTATATCTGCACTATCTGTAAAACCGCAGACATTTATACTGCCATTTGTAGCATAGTGTACCCCGCATAAAGCCTTTAGCAGAGTTGACTTTCCAGCTCCATTAGGTCCTAAAAGGCCTGTTATACTGCCCTTTTGAGCTTTAAAATCTATATTCTCGCAGGCATAAATATTCTTTTTTCCCTGTTTATATATTTTTGTAAATGATTTTAATTCAACATAATTATCTTTTAACATTTTTTAGTCTATATAAGGAATATCAAAATGCATACGGTCGTGAGTCAATTCTGCATTTGGAAAAACAGTTTGTGCTTGCTTCAAAAGGACATCAAGTTCCCTATCTGTATATCTAGGACTATAATGAATCATAGCCATTCTTCTTACACAGGCATCTTTTGCTATTGTTGCCGCTTGACGAGCTGTCATGTGTTTTTTTTCTTTTGCTTGGTCTTCGCAATCATCAGCAAACATACCTTCACATATAAGCAAGTCACTTCCTTTTACTTCAGAAGCTATACTTGGTAAATACATAGTATCTGTAACAAAACTAAATTTTCTACCGCTTCTTGCTTTTCCTACAACTTGCTCTGAATGAATTTCTATGCCATCTTGATTTATTACGGATTCGCCTTTTTGGAGTTTACCCCATAGAGGACCACGTGGCACTTTTAATCTTAGAGCTTCTTCTGGATTAAACTCTCCTGGTCTATCTAACTCTTCTAATGTATATCCTACACAAGTTTTTGTATGTTCTAGTGGAAATGCTCTAACGTAAAAGTCATCTCCTTCATAAACTACACAAGGAGCTACAATTTCTTTTACAACAATGGGATAGTTTATATACATATCCAAAACTTTTCTGCTAGTTTCTATATATTCTGCTATTTTAGGAGGACCAAAAATATACAAAGGCTCTGTTCTTTCAACCTGAGCAGAAAGCATAAGTATGCCAGGTAAGCCTGTTACGTGGTCGGCATGAGTGTGAGAAACGAATATAGCATTTATTTTTTTCCATTTAAGATTTAATCGTCGTAAAGAAACTTGAGTACCCTCGCCACCGTCAAATAAAAACAAGTCCCCTTCTCTTCTAAGTAAAACTGATGTAAGATGGCGATAAGGAAGTGGCATCATACCACCACAGCCTAATATAAAAGCTTCCATATTCATATTTTTACAATACATTAAAACATAATTTGTATCAAGTATTCGTCTTTTTAAGGATTTTACAAGGAAATCAGTTTTTGAGCATACACATATAAAAAAACAGCTTCCAGTCGCCTCTGCGGATTGAATCTGTCGATTACAAAATCGAGGGCTAGCCCTCTACACGCCACATTC
>CAJOPO010000041.1 GCA_905236315.1 uncultured Treponema sp. | reverse complement strand
TGCCGTTTGCTAAGCAAAATCCTAGAGAACATTATGAAACACCTTCGGAGCGAATAAGAAGCCTTGTTTCTTCTGTAGAAGAAACTTCCTCTGGTGTAAAGGTTATCCTTAGCCGTATTGACCCCAGACTTGTAGAAAAATTAATAGCAAATGAAGTGCCTGAAGTAGGGGATAGGGTTGTTGTTATTCATAAAGTTGTTAGAGAGGCAGGCTATCGTACTAAAGTAGCTGTTTCTAGTGTGAATCCAGATGTTGACCCTGTAGGTGCTTGTGTTGGTCCAAATGGTAGCCGTATTAAGAATGTAATAACAGAAATTGGTAATGAAAAGATAGATATTTTAAAATACGATGAAGACCCGCATGTGTTTATAAAAAATTCTCTTTTACCTGCCGAAGTAAAAAGAGTAGTGATTACGGATTCAGAACGTAAAGAAGCACTTGCTATAGTACAAGATAGTCAGTTTTCTCTTGCTATAGGTAAAAATGGTCTTAACGTAAGGCTTGCAAATCGCTTATGCGATTGGAATATCGATGTTAAGACAGAAGCAGAAGTTGCTGATATGGACTTAACAGAGAAAGATACCTTAAGGGCTGCAGAGCAGTTGTTCTCTAATGCAGAACCTGAATATGAAGAAATATCTTCTATTACACAATTACCTGGTATAGATGCCCATATTGCTGAATTGCTTGTGGCAGCAGGTTATGAAGATATTCAAGCTTTTGTGGATGCTGTAGCAGACGGTATTCATATCGAAGGTGTTTCTGATGAAGATATTGAAGTAGTTAATAAAATTATAAATGAAGTAGTTGAATTTGAAGATGAAGAGGAAGATAATTCTGACACTGTAGAATCAGAAAATACAAATAATGAGGAAGAAGCTGAATTTGTATGTCCAGAATGTGGTGCGCCTATTGAATTTGGTATGGAACGTTGTCCAAAATGTGGCATAGGATTGGCTTTTGAGTAGGAGTAAGGAATAGAATCGTATGGCTGAAGATGCAGAAAAAAAAGCCTTTGTATTACACAAAAAAGAAACTAAAGCAGAGGAAACACAAACCGTTCAACCAAAAAAAAGGTTAGTAGTAAAACGCAGAGCTGTTCCTAAGGAACAGAAGAAGGATGTTCATGTAGTTGCAAAGCCTGTTACAGGAGTGCCTGTGCCTACTTCAAATGATACTGCTAGTGAGAGTGTGTCAACTGTAGTGAATAATTCTCAGCCTGTGCAGCCTGTAAAAAAGGTTGAAGTTGAAGCTAGTAGCACATCTATAGCAAATGATACTGCAAAAGAAGATGAAAATAAGGCTACTCAACAAAGCCCTGCTATAGAAAGCAAGCAAAAAAAAGATATTGATGAAAAAGAACAAGTTTCTTATGCACCTCAAACACAACAGAAACAAGAAAGTAATACATTTGAAAATAAATCTGCTCCTGCAAAAACTATACAACATGGTCCTTTAGAAATTAATAGTGCTCGTCCAAATGTAAAAGCTGGAAATCTTAGTGGTAATCCTAGAGGCAGATATAATAATTATAACCGTAATGGTAATTATAATAATCGAGATTCTGTATTTACTGGGGCACAAGCTAGAGAAGGGTACCAAAACAGAGAAAGAGAAAACCGTAATTATAACAATAACGGACAGCGTGGTAACTATAACAACAATGGTCAAAACCGTGGTTATGGTAATTACAATAATAATCAAAATCGTAATTTTAATAATAACAGAACTGGTATTGGACAGAACAGAACGGGCTTTGGACAGGGAAATCGTACAGGATTTGGTAATTCTTCAGGGTTCTCTGTTGCTTCACAAATACCAACCAATAAAACTCCTGCAAAAAAGGCATTTAAAGGTAAAAAGCAAGTATATAATAGGAAAGACCAGGAGCAGATGTTTGATGAGGATGAGTTGTATCAAAATCGCAAAAAAGAAACAACTCCCTCTAGTGCTGTACCTGACCGCATAGATATTTTTGAAACCATTACAGTTGCAGACCTTGCTAAAAAAATGAATTTAAAGGCAAGTGAAATCATAGGCAAACTTATGTCTATGGGAATGATGGTTACTATAAATCAAAGTATAGATAGTGATACTGCAACTATTCTTGCTGGTGAATATAATTGTGAAGTTCATCTTGTTAGTCTTTATGATGAAACTGTTATAGAAAGCGATAAGGGCGATGAAGAAAATGTTCTTACACGTCCTCCTATTGTTACTGTAATGGGACATGTAGACCATGGTAAAACAAAGACTTTGGATGCAATAAGAAATGCCCATGTGGCAGAGGGAGAAGCTGGTGGTATTACACAGAAAATTGGTGCATATCAAGTTTCTACGGAAAAGGGTGTTATTACATTCTTAGATACACCAGGTCATGAAGCCTTTACAATGATGCGTGCTCGTGGTGCACAGATAACTGATATTGTTGTTCTTGTTGTTGCAGCTGATGACGGTGTTATGCCTCAGACTTTAGAAGCTATAAGCCATGCAAAAGATGCAAAAGTTCCTATAATAGTTGCTGTTAATAAAATTGATAAGCCTGATGCAAATCCTGAGAGGGTTATGACACAGCTTTCTGAACATGGTCTTACTCCAGAGGCTTGGGGTGGAGATACTCAATATGTTAATATATCTGCCCTAAAGCGCGAGGGTATTGATGATTTGCTTGATGCTATTTTAATTCAAGCAGAAATGCTTGAGTTGAAAGCCCAGTATGATTGCCGTGCAGAAGGAAAGGTTATAGAAAGTAGAATTGACCAAGGGCGTGGTGTTGTTGCAAGTGTTGTAGTTGAACGAGGTACTTTGCATACAGGAGACCCATTTGTTGCTGGTATATATTCAGGGCGTGTTAGAGCGATGTTTGATGATAGGGGCAACAAAATAAAAGAAGCTCCTCCTTCTATGCCTGTAGAAGTTTTAGGTATAGAATCCATGCCTAATGCAGGCGACCCATTCCAAGTAACTGAAACTGAAAAGGATGCTCGTGCATTTGCTGCAAAGCGTCAAGAATTAAAGCGTTTTGAAGATGCTAAGGCTGTTAAGAAAGTTAATCTTGAAAATCTTTATTCAACTATTGAACAAAGAGAAATTAAAGAACTTAAGGTTATTATCAAAGCAGATTTGCAAGGTTCTGCAGAGGCTCTAAAGACTTCTTTGGAAAAACTTTCTACTTCAGAAATACGTGTAGCAGTAATACATTCAAGTGCTGGAGCTATTAACGAAAGCGATGTTTCTCTTGCTGCCTCTGATGATAACGCTATTATTATCGGCTTTAATGTACGCCCTACGCCAAAAGCAAAACTTTTAGCAGATAAGGAAAATGTAGAAATTCGTAAATATAATATTATTTACAAGTGTGTTGAAGAAATTCAGCAGGCAATGGAAGGCATGCTTCAACCTGATACAAAGGAAGAAGTTACAGGTATGCTTGAAGTTCGTAATACATTCCGCGTACCTAAAGTTGGTATCATTGCAGGTTGTTATGTTACAGATGGTATTGTTAAAAAGACAAGTAGCATAAATCTTATTAGAGATGGTGTTGTAAAGTTTACTGGTAAGGTTGCTTCTTTAAAACGCTTTAAAGAAGATGCAAAGGAAGTAAAAGCTGGCTATGAATGTGGTCTTGGGTTAGAAAACTGGCAAGATATACAGGTTGGCGATATTATAGAAGCATTTGAATTTGTAGAAATTAAGAGAAAGTTAGGGCAGTCTTTAGTAGATGAAAGAGCAGAAATGGAAAAACAAGTTGCTCAACGAGAAGCTGCTGCTGTAGCTAAAGCTGCACAAGAAGAAGCTGAACGTCTTGCAGAAGAAAAGGCTGCAAAGGATGCTGGCAAGGCTGCAAAACGTGCTGCAGAAGAGCATCAAGAGGTGTAACGCTATGGGGCAGTATAGGCTTATTAGACTTGGAGAACAACTAAGACAAGAAATTGCTTCTATGATATTGAAGCATGAAATAAAAGACCCTCGTGTAAGTGAGTTCTTATCTATAAATAGAGTAGAGGTGGCAGGCGATTTAGCTTATGCGAAGGTTTATGTTTCTTCCTTTTTAGATAATAATTCTGTAAAGCTTGGAGTACAAGGTTTACAGAATGCTGCTGGCTTTATTCAGTCTTCTATAGCGAAAAAACTTTCTATATATAAGTTTCCAAAATTTACTTTTATTGCAGATTTTAGTATGAAAGAGGGCTATAAAATGGTTCAAAAACTTAATGCTATAGAACTTAATGACCTTGAAACTGCAAAGGAAATCAATGTCGCAGACACGGCAAATTAAATACGAAGATAAACTTGCTCCTTGTGGCATAATTCCATTTGCAAAGTCTTCAGGTCCTACAAGTTTTGGTGCCTTGTGGACTATAAAGCATGCTCTTAATACTAATAAAGTGGGGCATACTGGCACGCTTGATTCTTTTGCAGATGGTCTATTAGTTGTATTGTCTGGTCATTTAACACATTTAGTTCCTCATATAACAGGGTTTACAAAAGTATATCAGGCGGTTATCTGTTTTGGTAAAGAAACGGATACTTTAGACCCATCTGGTAATATTATTCGTTTAGACACATTTGAAAATACTTCTGCTCCCTCTAAAAAACAAATTGAAGATATTTTAGAAAAGTTTACAGGAGTCCTTTTGCAAACTCCCCCTGTTTACAGTGCTTTACATGTAAATGGGCAAAGGGCAAGTGATATTGTTCGCTCAGGAAAAAAAATTCAGTTAGAGCCTAGACAAATTGTAGTATATAAAAATGTTTTATTAGATTACAAAGCTCCAAGTTTAGATGATAGCTGTTCGTATGCACTATTAGAAATAACATGTTCAAAAGGTACATATATAAGAGCATTAGCAAGAGATATGGCGTACGCATTAGGTACTTGTGCACATCTGGTGGCTTTAAGACGTGTAGCAGTTGGTCCATTTTTACTAAAAGATGCTGCGTGCTTTTCGCTATTAAAACCATTCACTATAGAAGAAGCCATCAAGAATGCTATTCGCTTTGTACCTGTAGAAACTACATCTGATAAAAAACAAAATCATAGAAAAGAAGATGAATCTATATATCAAGATATAAGGACCCATTTTATTCCTTTTACACCTGATGTTGCATATAAGTGTGGATTAAAATCTGAACAGCTAAAAGCCGAGTATCAAAAATTATTTATTAATGGTAGGCCGCTTTCTTCAAAAATGTTTACCCCCTTGCAAAAAGAAAAATCTTTAGAAAATACTTTACCACTTAGTAAAACTGAAATAGCTATTTTTTATGATGATAATACTTTTGCGGGCATGATAAATAAAAATAATGGGAAACTTAATTATTCTTTTGTGGTGCCTCCTAAGTTTTCTTCTAATGACTTAAAAGTTTTTTCATGGGAACAGCTTATAAATGGCGAATTCCCTATAGAATGGAAAAATAAGGGAACTGCGATAAGCATTGGCAGTTTTGACGGTATGCATGCAGGACATATATCTTTGCTAAATCAAATACAAAAGCAAAAAGATATGGTAAAAGGCATTGTTACATTTCGTTCGTCTTGTAAAAGCATTAATAATGGGTATGAAGGGGATATATCTTCTTTAAATCAAAGATTGAAAATAATAAAAGAAAAGGGATTTAATTTTGTAATACTAATTGACTTTTCTGATGAATTTAGTAGAATAAATGGAGAAGATTTTCTAAAAACCTTATTTAATTTTTGTGGTTTTAAGTTTTTAACGGAAGGAAGAGATTTTAGGTGTGGCTATAAGGGAAGTGTTAATGTTGACACCTTATACCAACTTTCTAAAGAATGGAATTATACGCTTCATATAGTTGATGATGTTATATTTGATACAGAAAAGGTTAGTTCTAGTCGTATAAGAAAAGCTATAGAAGAATCTGATTTTTTAACTGCACAAAAGATGCTTTTGCGACCTTTTTCCTATGATTGTACTTCTTGTTTATGGGAAAAAGAAGATGCAAAAGAAAGTAATATGTTATGGTATATTTCTAAGAAAACTTTAGATAGAGTTCTTCCTTCAGTTGGTGTGTATAAGGTTTCTGTTTTTATTAATGATGGTATCATGATAAAAACTTCTTTTGTGATAGAAAAAGATTATATAAAATTATTACTTTCTATGGATATTGATATAAAAAACGTGAAAGAAGTCACTTTTTTTTAATGTTTTGTTTACTATACCTAATGATATGGGGCTATTACAAAGAATTAGTTTTTTAACTCTGTATCATGGTAATAATATATATTTAAGGAGTAAGTTATGGCACTTACAAAAGAAACAACATCTTCCGTTATTGGAAAATTTGGAGCTAATGCCAACGATTCTGGCAATACTAGAGTTCAAGTTGCTCTTCTTACAGAGCGTATTAAGCAGTTGACTGCACATTGTAAGCAGTTTCCAAAAGATACAACAGCTTCTCGTAGTTTATTGAAAGTTGTTGGACAGCGTAGAAAAATGTTAAAGTATATGCAGCGCACTAATTTGGAAGGTTATCGTGCACTCATTAAAGAATTAGGAATTCGTAAATAGAAAAAAGCAGCAGCTTGTGGTTAATTGTATAAAGCAAGCTGCTTTTTTTTATTTTGGTTGGAGTTTCGGCTGTGAAAACGGAACTTCTTTATTAGAAATAGGTATTTGAAGAAGGATATAAATGGTAGAAAGAGTTACATCAAAAATAGGTGATGCTGAACTTATTTTAGAAACAGGAAAGATAGGAAAACAAGCAAATGGCTGCGTATATGCACAATTAGGCGGTACTGTTGTTATTGCAACGGTATGTGCTTCTAGCGAGGTTCGTGAGGGCTTAGATTTTGTTCCTGTTACTGTTGATTATAATGAAAAGTTTTATGCAGCAGGAAAGATACCAGGAGGCTTTGTAAAAAGAGAAGGTCGTCCTAAAGATAAAGAAATTTTAGTTAGTCGTTTAATAGATAGACCTATGCGTCCTTTATTCCACAAAGAATTTGGGCGTGAATTGCAAATAGTACCTACATGTGTGTCTATAGATGGGGTAAATCCACCTGATATTTTAGCCGTAATAGCATCTTCTGCTGCTGTTACTATAAGTGACATACCTTTTGATGGACCTGTGGCAGGTGTTAGAGTTATTTATAATAATGGCGAATATATACTTAATCCTACATATTCACAAATGGAAAAAGCTGAACTTGAAATTGTTGTAGCTGGCACAAAAGATGGCTTTACAATGGTAGAAGGCGGGGCTAAAGAAGTTTCTGAAGATATAATGCTTGGTGCGCTTGCAAAAGCTCAAGATTTCATCCGTGATATGTGTGTATTACAGGAGCAACTTTGTGTAAAATGTGGCAAAGAAAAATTGCCGCTTGCTCCTTTAGATGTTCAGCTAGAGAATGCTGCTGCTATAGAAGAGGAAGCTATTCCTCTTATGCAAGAGGCTTGTTTTAAGAAAGGAAAACAGGCTAGAGGCAATGCTGTAAAAGAAGTAAAATCAAAAATTGCAGAAAAATATGCAGAACAACTTTCTGATGAAATACAAAAGAAGTTGTTTGATTCTCTATTTGACGATATTCAATATAATCTATTACGCAAAAGTATTCTTGAAAAAGGATTGCGCATAGATGGGCGTGGAACAGAAGATATACGTCCTATTACTTGCGAAATAAATGTTCTACCTAGACCACATGGTAGTGCATTGTTTACTCGTGGAGAAACACAGTCGCTTGCTATCACTACTTTAGGTACTTCTATGGATGAACAGGTCTATGATGATATAGAAGGAGATAGAAGTGAAAACTTTATACTTCATTACAACTTCCCACCTTACTCTGTAGGCGAAGTCGGTAAACTCACAACAGGTAGACGAGAAATAGGGCATGGTAATCTTGCAAGAAGGTCTTTAGCTCCTATGATTCCTTCAAGAGATGAATTTCCTTATACCATCCGTGTTGTTTCAGAAATAATGGAATCTAACGGTTCTTCAAGTCAGGCTTCTACTTGTGGTGGTTGTTTATCTTTATTAGCCGCTGGTGTTCCAATGAAAAAGATGGTTGCAGGTATTGCTATGGGCTTAATTACAGATGGTCCTCAGTACAAAAAATATGCAATCCTTTCTGATATTTTAGGCGAAGAAGACCATTTAGGCGATATGGATTTTAAAGTAGCTGGTACAAGAGATGGTATTACAGGCTTCCAGATGGATATTAAGATTGCTGGTGTTAGCATGGACATTATGCGCAAGGCACTTGACCAAGCTAAACGAGGTCGCAATCACATATTGGATATTATGGAGCAATGTATTTCTAAGCCACAGCCAATAAGCCCCTATGCTCCTAAAATTGATAGCTTAAAAATCTCTGTTGATAAGATAGGTGCTCTTATTGGACCTGGTGGAAAGAATATTAAGGCCTTATGTAGTCAGTATAATGTAAAGATTAATACCGATGAAGATGGTACTGTTACTATTTATGGTCAAAATGGTAAGAATACAGATGCTGCTAAACAAGCGGTAAAAGCTATATGCGAAGACCCAGAGCCAGGAACCATTTATAATGGAACAGTAAAGCGCATTATGGAATTTGGAGCCTTCATCGAAATATTACCAGGAAAAGAAGGTCTCTGTCATATTTCAAAATTAAGCCGACAGCGTGTAGAAAAAGTTACTGATGTCTTAAAAGAAGGACAGATTGTACCAGTAAAACTTCTTGAAGTTGATAAAATGGGACGCTTAAATCTTTCTTATATTGACGCTATAGAAGAAACTTCAAAAAAATAAAAACAAAATAGCCGTTTGCCTTTTTTATTAAAAGGTAGGCGGCTTTATTTATATTTAAAATACACTTGCAATATTATTGCAATATGATTAAAAAAACGACTTTAAATAATAATGTTTTACTCGTTACTCAGAATATAGAAAATGCAAAGCGACAGCCATTTCTTTCTGCTTTTATGTTGGTTCCATGTATGAAAGTAAAGGTGAATATGGTA
>CAJOPO010000040.1 GCA_905236315.1 uncultured Treponema sp. | reverse complement strand
GTTGCAAGTCGCTATAATAGCGCGACTTACAACATCGCATTTTCAAAGTTGCCTCTAAAAACTGAAGTTTTTAGAGGCTCCCTTAAAAAGCTTATACCTTTTATGAGAAAAGGTAGTACCTTTAGGGTGTAAAGGCTATACCTTTAGGGTACGAAGGTAGTACCTTTGAGGTGCGAAGGCTATACTTTTTTTATTAGAAGATAGGATTGAGGAGTGAGGAGTGAGGAGTGAGACAGTAGACATTAGACATTAGACTAAAAACCGCTGGTGAAAACTCGACAAGAGGCTAGATTACCTATATAATAGCGGTATGTTTGAAGAAATCACAAAAAAAATAACGGAAGCAAAAATTATTCCTGTTGTAAAAATAGATAACGTAGAACTTGCCGTTCCCCTTGCAAACGCACTTATTAGTGGAGGCATTAATGCTATAGAAATAACTTTTCGCACTACAGAAGGGGAAAATGGATATAAAAAGATAGAAGAATGTATAAGCTGTCTTTCAAAGAATGTGCCTTCTATGCTTGTGGGGGCGGGAACTGTAACAAGCCCCGAACTTGCAGAACGCGCACATAAAGCAGGGGCTAAGTTCCTTATGGCACCAGGCTATAATGAAAAGACTGTTGATTACTGCATAAAAAATAACATAGCCCTTTATCCTGGCGTATGCAATGCAAGCCAAATAGAAAATGCTATGGCTCAAGGGCTTAGCGTGTTAAAGTTTTTTCCAGCGCAATTAAGTGGTGGCGTTCCAATGTTAAAGGCATTAGAAGCCCCTTTTCCTACAATAAAATTTATACCAACTGGCGGAATTAACTCTCAAAACGCCGCTTCTTTTCTTGCCACAAGCAATGTTATCGCCATAGGTGGTAGCTGGATGGTAAAAGAAGACTTCATAAAAAACAAAGACTGGAACACTATAAGAGAACTTTCAAAGCAGGCTGTTTCTTGCTTAAGTGCAAATGAAAGCAAACGACTTCGCCGCATTGCCGAAAACAAGCGTGTTGCTTCTTCCGTAGGAAACACTTCTATGACAGAAGAAGAAAAAATGTTACAAGGTCTTATCTATGACCCAACGGACAGCACTCTTTCAAAGAAAAGAGAAGTGTGCCATGCCCTGTGCCAAGATTACAACGCAAGCCGTGATAGCGAGATTGAACTACGCTCATCAATTATAGAAAAAATCTTAGGGGAACTACCGCAAAATATTACTTTTCAAGGTCCTATACAGTTTGATTATGGCTGCAATATAAAATTTGGCAAAAACTGCTATGCAAACTTTAATTTTACGGTTTTAGATAGCTGTCCAATAGTTATTGGGGACAGTTGTTTTTTTGGACCTAACTGTTCTATAGTAACGCCAGTGCATCCCTTTATTGCAAAGGAGCGTAACCTAAGAAAGAAAGATGACGGTTCTGTATTTGATTATGAGTACGCAAGGCCTATAAACATAGGAAGTAACTGCTGGTTTGCTTCTAACGTAACAGTTTGCGGGGGCGTTTCTATAGGCGAAGGTTGTGTTATAGCCGCAGGTAGCGTTGTAACAAGCGATATTCCCGCTAACTCTTTGGCAGGGGGAGTACCATGCAAAGTGATAAGAAAACTAGACGATTCTGATATTATGGGGATTTAATTATGGAACGATGTGCAACAATAGAAAGAAACACTTCAGAAACACAAATAAAACTTACTCTTAATATAGATGGGCAGGGTAAGTGTAATGTAAATAATCCTATAGGATTTTTTGACCACATGTTAAGGTCTTTTTGTAAACACGGAATGTTTGACTTACAAGGGGAATTGCATGGGGATTTATATGTAGACCAGCACCATTTAATAGAAGATACTGGCATAGTTTTGGGAATGTGTTTTGCAAAGGCACTAGGTAACTGTGCTGGCATATATAGGAGTGGATTTTTTATTTATCCTATGGACGAAAGCCTTTTACAAGCAAGTGTGGACTTTGGCGGTAGGGCTTTTTGTGTATGCAATGCAAATCTTTCTGGTATTCCGCTTGTTAGTATGACAGAAAACGGAAAGACTTTTAGTTTTCAGACAGATTGCTTTGAGGACTTTTGGCAGGGATTTGTAAATGGAGCTAAATGCAATCTGCACCTAGATACTATACGTGGCCGTAGCGACCATCATAAAATGGAAGGATTATTTAAGGCTGCCGCCCGCGCTATAAGAAGTGCTGTGCAGATAGACGAAAGGCGCGGGGGCGAAATACCTTCTACAAAAGGCGTTATTGTGTAAAGATTTAGTAGCTTACTTTATGCGCTTTGTTCAACCTTTTCTACAGACTGTGTGCTTATATTTTCTTTTGTTTTATTTGGGAATATAAGCCCAAAGAGTCTTCTAACAATAGGACCTGCAAAAAGTAACTGCCAGAATGTAGCCATTGGATAGTTTAAGGCTGTGGTTTGTAGCCAAATAGAAATCATTTCTTTTTGGAAGCCACCCTTGAATAAAATTGTAGCAGCAAGGCTCATTAGTGGACACATAAACCAGATAGAGCATATAGATATAGATAGAAGAATGAAAATAGGATTGTCTTTTTGTGGGTTAAATAGCTTAAAGGTAATCTTTTTTGCTATGGGACCTGCAATTATCATATCTAAAATAAAACCAATGGGTCCCATGATTATAAGTTCATGAAAAGCTAATAAGAATATCTCGTTCCTCATTCCACCTGTAGCAAGTGCTATATTATAGCAAATCATAGCATAAACCATTACAATAACCATCATGATTGTGAATACAATTTCTTGAAATAAATTCTTTGGCATAAATACCCTCTATAAATAAAAAAATGAAAGGTGCTTTATACTGCGCGGAAATGCGCATGAGCATAGAAAGGTAGGTATAAAAAAGAAAACCTAAACTTTATAAGATTTGCGACCAACTTAAGGAAACTTTTTGTGTTCGCGTTCCTTTTGAATGTCCTCATTGTAACAAAAAGAAAAACTTTGTGTAAGAGGTTTTTGAAATATTTTTTTATTCAATATGCTAATATAACCTACATAAAATAAAAATCATTTTCATATTGACAATAGTTCATTTATCCTATAATGTGATAAACATTATCATATTAGGAGGTAAAATTAATATGAAACTTAATAAATTGTGTACCCTTATGGCTCTAGCACTATTCCTTACACCAAGTCTTTTGTTTGCAAAACCAAAGGCAAAAGCTACTAATAATAACGACAGTGGCAAGTTAAAAATTGTTACAACAATATTTCCAGAGTACGACTGGGTAAAACAGATTTTAGGTACAAGGGTAAACGATGTTGATTTAACCCTTCTTTTAGATAGTGGAGTAGACCTACATAGCTATCAGCCTACTGTTCAAGATATTGCTAAGATAACTAACGCAGATATTTTTATTTATGTTGGTGGTGAAAGTAATGAATGGGTAGAAGATGTGTTAGAAAGAGCAAAAAATAAGCAGTGCATAAAGATTAATCTGCTAGAAGTCTTAGGCGATAGGCTAAAGGAAGAAGAGTTTGTAGAAGGTATGCAACTTGACGATGACGATGATATTTATGATATAGATGACGACGAAGATGATGACGACTTTGATGATTATGATGAACACGTGTGGTTAAGTTTGCGCAACGCTCAAATCTTATGTACAAAAATAACAGATGCTTTATGCCAAAAAGATGCAGAAAATGCAGCGTTGTATAGAGCAAATCTTACTTCTTACAATAAAAAACTCTCAGACTTGGACGCTGAATACAAAGCCGTTGTAAACTCTGCAAAAAGAAATACTGTATTATTTGGCGACCGCTTTCCATTCCGCTATCTAACAGAAGATTATGGTCTTTCTTACTATGCTGCCTTTATAGGTTGTTCTGCAGAAAGCGAGGCTAGTTTTAAGACTGTAGTATTCCTTGCAGAGAAAGTGAATGAATTAAATCTTCCTTGCATTTTGCAAATAGAAACTGGGAACGGAAAAATCGCAAAAACAATCATCCAAAGCAGCAAGAATAAAAAAGCAAAGATTTTAACACTTGATTCTATGCAATCTGTAACATCTAAAGACATAAAGAAAGGCGTGTCTTACTACAGCATTATGCAAAAAAATCTTGAAGTTCTAAAAACTGCCCTTAACTAAGAAGTTGTAATTATTTTTGAAAACGCTTTATAAAGTTTAGTCTGCTTTCTTTATAAGGCGCGTATCGTATATTAAAATCAAAGTGGCGAGTGCCAAACAATACACTTTTATACTGTGTAAAGGTGTCAAAGCCTGTTTTACCATGATAGGCTCCCATGCCACTTTGCCCTATGCCACCAAATGGCACATTGGGATTTGTTATATGCAAAATAACGTCATTTATTCCAACACCACCTGCTTTTATAGTTTTAATCGCTCTTTGCTGTAGGGCTTTATCTGCACTAAATAAATATAAAGCAAGTGGGCTAGGGCGACTATTTATAAAGTTTTTTGCCTCTTCAAAATCTGTATAAGTGATGATGGGCAAAATGGGACCAAAGATTTCTTCCTGCATAAGAGGATGTGTGTTTGCACTTCCTGCATTTATGTTTCCTAAATCTGCAATAAAGGGAGCAATGCAAAGTTTTGAAGCATCTGCTTGTGCACTAGGAGCCATAGACAATATGCGGTTAAAGTTTTTTCGATTTATTATATGAGGGTAAGAAGGGTTTTCTAAAGGCTGCTCTGTACACTGCAAAATAATTTCTTTTTTTAATGCAGCAATTAAATCTTCTTTTATGCTATCTTCTACCAATACATAGTCAGGAGCAACACAAGTCTGCCCTGCATTAAGGATTTTTCCCCATATAATGCGCCGCGCACAAAGAGCTATATTTGCAGTTTTATCTATAATGCAAGGACTTTTTCCACCAAGTTCAAGGCAAATGGGGGTTAAATATCGGGAAGCATTTTCCATAACAATGCGGCCAACAAAGGGACTTCCTGTAAAAAAGATAAAATCATATTGTTCATGTAGCAAGGCTTGACTTTGCAAGGCATCTCCATAAAAGACGGATACATATTCTTTGGGGAAAACATGATTTACAATATCTTCTATTACAGAGTTTACGGCATTGCTATATTCTGATAGCTTTAATATTACAGTGTTTCCTGCTGCTATGGATGCAACTAAGGGAGAAAGAGCTAACTGTAGAGGATAGTTCCATGGGGACATAACAAGAACAGTGCCTAAAGGCTGGGGGTAGACCTTACTTATTGCGGGAAATGTGCTAAAACTAATGGGCGCAATATGAGGCTTTGCCCATTTTTTTGTATGACGAATATAATAAGTTATATCCGATAAAACTATTCCTATTTCTGTTATATATGCTTCATAAGCACTTTTGTTAAGGTCGCTTTGCAAGGCTTTTGTAATGCTATCTGTGTGCATTTGTATACAATCATATAATTTTTTTAGGACAGCAATACGATTTTGAACATTTAATGTTGCTCCACTGTTAAAAAAGTCTTTATGAGCCTTTAGCACAGTTGTAATTTGTTCTTGATTCATATTAAAAAGTATAGCATAAGTTGTAAAGCAAGTTCAATAAATAGGCAAATGTTCGCTTGCACAAAAAAAGCAGTCCTAAAACTTATAAAGGCTTTAAGACTGCTTAATAATTAGATTAAGTTATTTTAAAAAGATAGCCTCTTACTTGCTAGCACCAGGAATCTTTTTCTCAAACTCTGGATTGCCATGAGTATAGTGTGGTAAAAGTTTTGGAGAAACAGCATCTCCTGTAATACCTGCAGCAGCTCTTTCTTTTTCAAAATCTTTTACGTGCTGTAAACTAAGTTTAGAATTCTCTGTAAGAGCAATGTCTTTAAACATTTTTCCAGCTTCGATTCCAGCTTCACGACCAAATACAACAACATCAAGCAAAGAGTTGCCCATTAGTCTGTTTGTTCCATGTACACCGCCAGAAGCTTCGCCTGCAACAAGTAGATTTTTTACTCCTGTATGACATGTTTTATCAATTTCTACACCACCATTCTGATAGTGAAGGGTTGGATAAACAAGAATAGGCTCCTTTCTAATATCTATGCCATATTTTATAAACATATTATACATAGCAGGAATGCTCTTTAGGATTGTACCCTCTCCATGAATCATTTCTATCATTGGAGTATCAAGCCAAACAGCATCTTGAACTTCATTCTTTACACCACGACCATTTTTTACCTCGCGGATAATACCAGAAGCATTTACATCACGAGTTTCAAGTGGGTGAATATAGACTTCGCCATCTTTATTAATTAATTTTGCACCTAAGGAACGAACTTTTTCTGTTACAAGTTTGCCTAAAATCTGAGTAGGGTAGGCAGCACCTGTTGGGTGATATTGCAAACTATCTTGGTAAAGAAGTTTTGCACCTGCTCTATATGCAAGAACCAAACCGTCAGCTGTAGCTCCGTAGTGGTTAGAAGTTGGGAAGCCCTGATAGTGCATACGACCAGCACCACCTGTTGCAATAATAACAACCTTTGCTTTTGCAATGCGGATTTCTCCAGTTTCCATGTTCATAAGAACAGCACCGCAAGCTTCTCCCTTATCATTTTTGATTAGCTCAATGGCAGAAGTAAAATCTACAACGGTTATGCTATCTGCTCTGTTAAAGGTTTCATCACGCAAAGTTCGCATTATTTCTGCACCAGAATAATCTTTGCAGGCATGCATTCTTTTGCGACTAGTTCCACCGCCGTGTGTTGTTACCATTGTGCCATCTGCTTCTTTATCAAATTCAACACCAAGTTCATTTAACCATTTTATAACAGAAGGAGCCTTTGTTACTAAAGTATATACAAGTTCTGGTTTACCATCAAAGTGTCCACCACCAAAAGCGTCCAAATAGTGCTGAGCAGGGGAATCATTAGGCTTATCGGCCGCTTGAATACCGCCTTCTGCCATCATAGTATTTGCGTCCCCTACACGCAATTTTGTTACTAAAAGAACTTTTGCCCCTGCTTCACTAGCCATAATAGCAGCGCTTGTACCTGCTCCACCGCCACCAATTACAAGAACATCAGCTTCGTAATCAATATGGTTCAAATCTACGTTATCTGGTTCCATACGAGGAGAGGCCTGTAGCATTTCTGCAAGTTCTATAGGAGCTTTTTGACCTTTGTTTGGTCCAATCTTTAATTCAACAAATTGAGAAGCAATTCTATCTGGATGATATTCTTTGAGCAACTGGTCTTTCTCTTCTGCGGTTAATCGGGCATGCTCAAATTTTAGATTTTCTTCACGTTTTTCTGCTACAATTTTTGCAGCTTCGTCTAAGTAGTTTCCGTACATATAAGTCCTCCGCCCTTATTTTTCTATCTCGCGAGTATTATAAAGCTCTTTTATTTCTTCAAGTGGCTTGTTCATCAGTTTTTGAATAAGCTCTTCACACTTACCCTCGTTAATTTCGTTTACACGGTCAATAAGGTGCTGGCTCTGTGGTTGAATATATTTTCCATTTAAGCGGCGAGCTAATTCTGCAACTTGTGGATGGCTTATACCTGCAGGACAGCGACTAGAACAACAACCGCACATTACGCAGTCAAAAGACAAATCTGCACATTTTGCAAAATCACCACGCTGTGCATAAGCTATATACTGCATTGTTTGCAATTCCTGAGGACAAGCACGTGTACATGCATTACAGCCCACACAAGCATAGATTTCAGGATAAAGCTGCATCATTACAGACTGCTCTGGTTTGATTTTATTTATATCATAGATTTGTTTTACAAGAGGGAAGAACGGTAGTGTAGCAATATACATATCGTTTTCTACTTTCTTTGAACATGCAAGACAGGTTTGTAATTGGTTCTGCCCCTTTATACGATAAATAGTTGCACATGCTCCGCAAAATCCGTTACGGCAGCCACAGCCTCTTTTTAGCTGATAACCAGCATATTCCATGGCATTCATAATTGTTAATTCTGCTGGAACTTCGTATTTTTTACCAAAAAGATATATGGTAGCCATTTCTTTTTCTGCCATACGTTTCTCCTTACACATAGTTTTATTCTCTTATGGGAACCTTAAGTCCTTATAGTCTACCGTGCTATTTATACACGGTAGTAATTGCCCCTGCTCGATAACACAGTTAACGAGCAGGTTTATTATTTATGAAAATATTATCTTGTTAAAACCTATTTTCATATAGTTTAGTATTCTGGCGGTAATTCACCAAGCTGGTCAAAACTAAATACTGGACCATCTTTGCAGACAAATTTGTTGCCAATATTACAGCGACCACATTTGCCTATACCACACTTCATACGCATTTCCATAGTAGTAAAAATCTGGGTATCTACAAAGCCCATCTTTTTTAGTTCTGCTAAAGAAAGGTGAATAAGAATTGGAGGTCCACACATTATAACAGTCATACTTGTGTCTGGCTTACATTCCGTTACATAAGGAGGAACAAAGCCTACATGACCATCCCAACCTTCTTCTGCACGGTCAATAGTTAAGTTTATTGAGCAGTTAGGCTGCTTCATCCAAACATTTTGCATTTCATCAAGGCGCACAAGGTCTGCCTTACTTCTTGAACCGTAAATTACCTGTATACGACCATAATTTGCTCTATTATCCATCATGTAGTTTACTACAGAATGAACTGGAGCAATGCCTATACCACCAGCAATAACTAATATGTCTTTGCCTTTTAATGCCCCTTCCACAGGAAAGCCATTCCCTAGCGGACCGCGTATTGCAATTTCTTGACCTGGTTCAGCAGCGTGTAGCCAACTTGTAAGAACTCCACACTTTTTTACACTGAATTCTAGGTGGTCTTTAATAGTTGGAGAGGAAGTAATTGAAATCATAGACTCTCCAAGACCTGGCACCATAAGCATAGCACACTGTCCTGGAATATGTTCAAACGGCTTTTTGCCTTCTAAATCTTGTATGTAAAATGTCTTTACATCAGGTGTTTCTTGATGTATATCAATAATCTTACAGACGTGGGGAATCAATGCGTCATTAATCATGCTTTGCCTCCATCAGTCTCTGCTAGTTCGTTATATGCTTTTATAACTTTTACTATATTCATGTGTATTGGGCAACTTTCCAAACAACGACCACAACCTACGCACTGGAATACATCTTCGTGAGCCATTGGATAGTAAACTAGTTTATGCATAAAGCGTTGTCTAAATCGTTCTTTTTGGGTAAGGCGAGGATTTGCTGCTGCCATTTGTGTAAAATCAGAATACATACAGCTATCCCAACAGCGGAACTGCTTTACGCCATTACCTGTATCAAAGTCGCGTATATCAAAACACATACAGGTTGGACACACATAAGTACAAGTACCGCAGCCAAGACATGACTCATACATTTTATCCCACACTGGTGAATTAAATATCTTGAGCATATCTTTTCCGTTCCATTTAGACAAATCAATATTTGCAAATGGTGTAGAAGCACATTTTGCACGTGTTTCTTCCTGCTGCTTCTTTACAGGTGCGTCCTCTGCTTCTGTAAGCAATGAACTTACACTTTGTATAAGACTCTCTCCCTTTGGAGTATTTGCCTTAAAATAATAGTTTCCATCTGCAAGCCATGCACTCACATCTGCACCAGGTTCTGCTGCATCTATTTTATATGCATGACAAAAACAAGTATCTGCAGGAGCCGTACAAGCAAGTGTTATTATTGTACCGTGTTCTCTTCTGTTCTTGTAATATGAATCTACAGGGTCCATATTAAGATATACAGCATCTACAATCTTAAAACTTGCAGCATCACAAGCTCTTACTCCAAAAACAACAAAATCTTGTAGTTCTTTTCTAGGGTCTTCAACACTTACATGCTTACCCTCTAATCTTAGATTAACAAGATTTTCTGTCTTAGGAAAGAAAAAATCTTTTGCACTGCGAACGGTCTTTAAGGCTTTACTAAGTTTAGCACCTTTTTGCCATAGTGCAAAATCTGCAGTTCCTGCTTTTGTTGTCTGAGGAATATATAAGTTTTCTTTTGAACCAATAAGTTCAAATAAATCATTTATTTTTGATTCTGGCAGTGAAAGCATTATTTAGCCTCCTGTGCAGACGGATCTCGCTGATAGATTACACTGGTCTCAGCATCTCCTAATGTATAAGTCAACATAGGAGGCTTAGTTTCCATATCGCTACCTGCAATATAAGGTCCGTACAATTCATTAATATCCTTTATAAACTTGCGGTTTAATAAGTGTAAAGGAATATTCTGAGGACATACACGTGAACATTCGCCACAGTCAGTACATCTTCCTGCAACGTGCCAAGCACGAATTATATGATATAGGCTTTCTTCAAAATCATTTGCAGCAACCTTTTGTGATGTATATAGATTAGTATTATCAAATACACATTTTTCACAAGTACACGCTGGGCAAATGTCGCGACAAGCATTACACCTAATGCAGCGAGATAACTCTCCCTGCCAGAATGTAAAGCGTTGGTCTTCTGTCATGTGTTCAAGTCTATCTACCATATCAAATCTATGGCTATCTAACAAATCACCTTCTTCGCCAATAAGTTCATCATAGGTGATATGTTTTTTGCTTTTACAAACATTGCAACGCTCTTGAATGACTTTTTTTTCTGGGTCTTTCATGCCATCGCAAGGAATACCTATTACATAAACATCATCTCGTGTAATACGATTTTCTTTTAACAATTCAGTAAAACTATATGTATCACATGGCTTTAAGAAGACTAAAAGTTTTTCTTGAGGAATAGGCTTATCCTCTGCATTTGGGTCTCTTTGCTTTGCCATTGCGTTGTTTACACGAGTAGTGCTTTTCTTTATTTCTATATCACGTGTAAGGCGTACAAGATATTTAGAAAGATTTGCTCCACACCATTCGTTGTATACAAAGTTTTTCTCTAAATCTTCTATTGTAGTAAAAGTTCCTGGCGTAATATCATAGTCAAAAAGACCTTTGCGCCAGCCTACAACACGCTGAACCTTGCCTTCCGAAAGCAAGGCTTTTGCACGGTCAATTAATTGACTGGTTATTTTGTCGTCTTGCATCGTAAGTCCTCCAAACGTTTATTTTCTCCTAAAGCGGTTACTTGTGCAACGAAATCATTCATTATGCCAGCGAATCTTACGCCTTCGGCAGCAGAGCACCATTCTACTCTTGTACGCTCTTTTTCTATGCCCAAATAGTTAAGCATAGAAAATAGCAATGTCATTCTTCGGCGTGCAAAATAGTTTCCACTAGTATAGTGACAGTCTCCAGGATGGCAACCGCACAAAATAACTCCATCTGCACCTCGTTGAAAGGCTCTTAATATAAAAAGAGGATTTAATCGACAAGAGCATGGAATACGAATAATTTTTACATTTGCAGGATATTCAAGACGGTTATTTCCAGCTAAATCCGCACCTGCGTATGAACACCAGTTGCAGCAGAATGCTACAATTTTAGGAGTCCATGATTTATTATTGTTTGTAGTTATATTTTCTTCCATAAACATTCCTTTTGTAGTCATTGTTCTAAATACATTTTATATACTTAGAACGCTGTCAACTTCTGCCATAATCTGCTTATTACTAAAGCCAAACAAATCCATTGCACCTGAAGGGCAAGCAACAGTACATGCACCACAACCATGACACATAGCAGTATTAACTTGAGAAACATGGCGCGTTATAGTCGTTCTATTTGGTCCTCTAAAGTCTTTATCTACATAAGATATTGCTCCATAAGGACAAACATTTGCACACTGACCACAACCATTACACATATTTTCATCAGGATGAGCCGTGCATGGGTCATTCTTTAGCTTGTCTTTTACCAATAGACAAATTGCTTTTGCAGCAGCTCCTGAAGACTGAGCTACGGTTTCTGGAATATCTTTTGGACCTTGACAGCAACCTGCAAGGAATATACCTGCTGTTGGGCTTTCTACAGGACGAAGTTTTGCATGAGCTTCTAGGAAGAAATCGTTATTGTCCATAGAGGTAGTAAGCATTGTAGCAAGAGGTCTTGCACTCTTATCCGCTTCTATAGAGGCAGCAAGGACAACCATATCAGCTTTTATATGCACCTGCTTGTTTAATATCAAATCAGAGCCTTGTACATCAAGAGTTCCGTCTGACTGAGGGGTAACTTTGCCAACCATACCCTTTATATAGTGCACACCATATTGCTCTACAGCACGCCTATAGAATTCATCAAAGTTCTTACCAGGTGTTCTTACGTCAATATAGAATACATAGCAGTCTGTATCAGGATAGTGGTCTCTAGTTAATATTGCATGTTTTGCAGTATACATACAGCAGACTTTTGAACAATATTCATGTCCCTTTGAAGCATCTGCAGAACAACGAGAACCAACACACTGAATAAATACTATTGTCTTTGGAGGGCGACCATCGCTTGGACGCAATAAATGCCCATTTGTAGGACCTGCAGCATTGCATAGTCGTTCAAATTCAAGAGAAGAAACTACGTCTTTACTCTGGCTATAAGCGAATTCATCAAATTTATCAAGATTTATAGGATTATAACCTGTAGCTACAACAATCGCTCCGTACTTTTCTTCTATTATTTCATCTTTTGCATCATAGTTAATGGCACCTACGCCACAAACTTTCTGACAAAAACCACAAGCGTTTTTACCATTTTTAGCAGCTTTTATATGCAAACATGCTGTAGCATCTATAGTTGCCACTTTTGGAACAGCCTGTGCAAAAGGAATATAAATTGCTGTACGATTGTCCAAGTTTAAGTTAAATTCGTTAGGAACCTTCTTCATTGGACATTTTTCTATACAAGCACCACAGCCTGTACACTTTGTTTCGTCTACATAGCGAGCCTTTCTCTTTATTTGAGCAGTAAAGTTACCAACGTAGCCAGTAACGTTTTCTACTTCGCTATAAGACAATATGCGTATATTAGGATTCTGAGAAACCTCTGTCATCTTTGGTGTAACAATACAGCTTGCACAGTCTAAAGTTGGGAAAGTCTTATCCAACTGTGCCATCTTACCACCAACAGTAGGCTTTTTTTCTACTATATCAACTGGGAAACCTGCATCTGCAATATCAAGAGCCGCAGTAATACCTGCTATACCACCACCAATTACAAGAGCGCGCTTTGTCATAGGAGTTTCGCCAGCTGTAAGTGGGGTATCAAGAATAGACTTTGCAATAGCAGCCTTTCCTAATGCTATAGCCTTTTCTGTTGCTTGAGCCATATCCTTTATGACCCAAGAATCCTGCTCGCGAATGTTTGCAACTTCTACTTTAAATGGGTTAAGACCTGCTCTCTCTGCACAACCACGGAATGTTTTTTCATGCATACGTGGTGAACATGAACAAAGTACAACGCCTGTAAGTTTATCATCTTTTATATGGTCTTCTATCATTTTTTGACCAGCAGAAGAACACATATAAGTATAATGAGTAGAATAAACTACGCCAGGCTGCTTTCCTAACTCTTCTGCAACCTTAGCTACATCCACAGTACCTGCAATATTTGTGCCACAGTGGCACACGAAAACACCAATTCTTTCCATCTACCACTCCTTATTTACGATACTTTCTGAATGCACTAACAATAGCTTGCTGTGGCATTTCTGGGTCTAAGAATTCTGGCACTTTTTCGCTAGGTAGGTGTTGAGGACCGCGTTGACGTTCTACTGCCATTCTTACAGCTTCTATAAGTTTTACAGGCTCTACCTGTCTAGGACAGCGTTCCAAACAAGCAAAGCAGGAAAGACACTTATATATAGAAGGAGATTCAATTAATTTCTTTAACTCTCCATTTTCCACCATTTGTACAAACTGGTGTGGATGATATTCCATTTCATCATAGCTAGGGCAACTTCCTGAACATTTGCCACAAACCATACATTTTTTAGGATTTACACCGCTAATAGAAAGTATTTGAGCCTTTAATTCTTCAAGGTTGAGTTCAGCCATTTACAACCTCCTTAAGAGGTTCTTTTACACCAAGTGCCTCTGCTAAAAGTTCTGTAAAGTAAACAACGTCTAAACCATTTGCACCCTTATTTTTTAATAAATTATAACGGCACAAAGGACAACTAGTTACTAAAAAGTCAGCACCTTGTTCTTTTGCATTTGTAAATATCTTTTTTGCACGATTTGCTGGTATAGAAGCATCTTCTAACGCTGTAT
>CAJOPO010000039.1 GCA_905236315.1 uncultured Treponema sp. | reverse complement strand
CTTCTTGCAAAACAGGATTAGCAAATGAAGAAGTAAAAGAAGGACATTGCGACCGCTGTGGTGCGGAAGTAACGAGAAAGACAATAAGGCAGTGGATTCTTAAAATTACAGCGTATGCAGACCGCCTATTAGATGATTTAGAGGGGCTTGACTGGCCAGAAAGCGTAAAACTTATGCAGAAAAACTGGATAGGTAGGAGCGAAGGTGCTGAAGTAGACTTTCATATTGCAGATTCAAACGGAAACGCTACAGATGACAAATTAACTGTATATACAACTCGTGCAGATACACTTTTTGGTGCTACATATATGGTTATAGCTCCAGAACATCATTTAGTTTCTCGCTTAACAACAAAGGAACACAAAGAAGAAGTAGAAGCATATATAGAAGCAGCTGCAAAAAAGAGCGACCTAGAACGTACCGACCTTGCCAAAAATAAAACAGGTGTTTTTACAGGTAGTTATGGTATTGACCCAGTAAATGGAAAACTTATTCCTATTTGGATTTCTGACTATGTACTAACTAGCTATGGCACAGGCGCAATAATGGCAGTACCAGCACATGATGAGCGCGACTGGGATTTTGCCAAAAAGTTTAATCTACCAATTATAAAAGTAGTTGCAATGAAAGACGAGATTGCAAAACTTGGAAACGGAGATGAAAAAAAGGGAGCTGAGATATTACAAAAGGCTGCAAGGGACGCTAATGAATATCAAAAGTTGGTAGATTCATATCCTGAAATATTTAATGTTGCAGATTCATGTACTAGTGCAAAGGATGGATACGCAATAAATAGTCAGCAATTTACAGGCTTACCAACTAAAGAAACAATACCTAAAATGATAAATTGGCTTACAGAAAACAATATAGGAAAAAAGGCTGTAAACTATAAATTACGCGATTGGGTGTTTAGTCGCCAGCGTTATTGGGGAGAACCTATTCCCCTAGTTCATTGTCCAACATGTGGCACAGTTCCTGTTCCAGAAGAAGAATTACCACTAAAATTGCCAGATGTAAAAACTTATCAGCCTACAGGCACAGGGGAAAGCCCTCTTGCAGGAATTGATGATTGGGTAAATTGCAAGTGTCCAAAATGTGGCGGAAATGCAAAGCGAGAAACAAATACTATGCCTCAATGGGCAGGTAGCTGTTGGTACTATTTGCGCTATCTTGACCCAAAAAATCAAAAGGCATTTGTTGACCCCAATATAGAGAAATATTGGATGCCTGTTGACTTATATGTTGGAGGGGCAGAACATGCCGTGTTACATTTACTATACAGTCGCTTCTGGCATAAGGTTTTATATGATTTAGGTGTCGTTAGTACAAAAGAGCCTTTCCAACGTCTTATTAATCAGGGCATGATTACAAGCTTTGCATTTCAAAACAAAGCTAAATCTCTAATTCCTGTTGACCAAGCTATAGAAAAAGAGCCTGGTGTTTTTGAAGATAAAGACACGCATGAACCTTTAGAGCGCATAATTGCAAAAATGAGTAAATCACTAAAGAATGTAGTAAATCCTGATGAGATGATTGCTCAATATGGTGCAGATAGTGTTCGTATGTATGAAATGTTTATGGGTCCATTAACGGTATCAAAGCCATGGAACACACAAGGACTTATAGGGGTAAATCGCTTTCTTGAAAAAGTATGGGCTATTGGTGAAAAAGAAATAACAGATATAGATATTTTAGGAAAACTAGAAGACGAAAAACTTATATCTTTACGAAAGACCTATGCAAAAACAGTAAAGAAAGTTACAGAAGATACGGAAAGTCTTAACTTTAATACTGCTATAAGCCAGATGATGATATTTATAAATGAAGCAAGCAAAATAGATGCCATACCGCGTTCTATGTGGGAAGGTTTTGTAAAAATGCTTGCGTGCTATGCTCCACACTTGGGAGAGGAACTATGGCAAAAGCTAGGACACAAAGACACATTAACTTATGAGTCATGGCCTACATTTGATGAAAAATTCTGTGCAGAAGATAGTTGCACCATCGTTGTTATGATAAACGGCAAGTTACGAAGCAAATTTGAAGTTTCACTTGGTACAGATAAAGATACTCTTCAAAAGACGGCATTAGAAACAGAGGCTGCAAAGAAATTCTTAACTGGTAAGACTATATCAAAGATAATTGTAGTGCCTGATAAGTTAGTAAATATTGTAGCAAAATAATTAAAAGATTAAGGAAATCAGTTTTTAGCGTACACATACGAGAAAAACAG
>CAJOPO010000038.1 GCA_905236315.1 uncultured Treponema sp. | reverse complement strand
CGAACTTTATGGGAAAAAAGATGCCACAAAAGGCGTGCTTGAAGGAATCCTTACAAGTTTGAGTTTTATCTTACTTTCTTTTATGTGGGTTCATTACATTCCTGCACAAGGAGATTGGGCAAGCGAATATGTGCATGGACTCTTTTCTAATACGCCACGTATGCTCTTGTCTAGCCTTATAGCCTATGTTATATCAGAAGCTATAGATGTATTTCTCTATCACACTTGGTGGAATCTTACAGAAAAGAAAACTGGTAGCCATACAAAAATGCTATGGTTTAGGAATAATTTCTCAACGTTAATTTCTCAATTTGTAAATATTGTTATATTTAACTTTGGGGCTTTTATTGGAATATATCAGTTTAAGGAGCTTTTATCTATAACTATTTCTTGCTATGTAATTTATATTGCAACAAGTTTGTTAGATACTCCCTTTATTTACTTAGCGCGAAAGATTGGAAATGCTGACTAAAACTTTTTAAGATAAAAAAAGAGCCGTGCAATATTACATTACATATTGTACGGCTCTTTCTTTTATATATTATTTAGTCTGTTATATTACACTAAACCTTGTGCTGCCATAGCTTCTGCAACTTTTACAAATCCTGCAATGTTTGCACCTGCAACATAATCGCCTTCTGTAGCAAATTTCTTTGCAGTTTCCCATGCATTATCATGAATGTTTGTCATAATCTGCTTTAGCTTTGCGTCAACTTCTTCACGTGTCCAAGACAAGCGTTCACTATTTTGGCTCATCTCTAAGCCAGAAACTGCAACACCACCTGCATTAGCTGCCTTTCCTGGTGCAAAAGAAACACCATTCTGCTGGAAATATGCAATAGCTTCTGCACGTGTTGGCATATTTGCGCCTTCTGCTACAAGTTTTACTCCGTTTGCAACAAGTTTCTGTGCGTCTTCAAGATAGATTTCATCCTGTGTAGCACAGGGGAAAGCGAGGTCTGCTTTTACGCCCCAAGGTTTTTCTCCCTTAAAGAACTTTGCATTAGGATATTTCTTTACATAGGCATCAATTTTTTCTCTGCGAGCGCGGAACTCCATAACATAGGCTAGTTTTTCTGCATTAATGCCTTCTTCGTCCAAAATATATCCTGAAGAATCAGACATAGTGATAACTTTGCCACCTAGCTGATTAATCTTTTCTACAGCATACTGAGCAACGTTTCCGTCTCCTGAAACAAGGCAGGTCTTTCCTTTAAAGTTTTCACCTTTCTTTGCAAGCATACATTCTGCAAAATAAATTAATCCGTAGCCTGTAGCTTCTGGGCGAATTAAAGAACCACCAAAAGCAAGCCCCTTACCAGTAAGAACACCTGTAAAGCTATCTGTAATGCGCTTGTATTGACCAAACATCCAAGCTACTTCTCTTCCACCAACGCCTTTGTCCCCAGCAGGAACATCAGTATCTGGACCAATATGGCGATATAGTTCTGTCATAAATGATTGGCAGAATCTCATAACCTCGCCTTCACTCTTTCCGTGAGGGTCAAAGTCAGAACCACCTTTTCCACCGCCCATTGGCAATGTTGTTAAACTATTCTTTAATATTTGTTCAAAGCCCAAGAACTTTAAGACATCTAGTCCTACCTCTGGACTAAAGCGTAAACCTCCTTTGTAAGGTCCGATTGCGCTATTGAATTGAACACGGAAACCTCTATTTACATGGGGTACTCCCTTATCATCTGTCCAAGGTACGCGGAACATAATAATGCGCTCTGGTTCTACAAGACGTTCTAGCACCGCTGTTTTTTCTAACTCTGGCATTTTATCTACTGCTGGAGAAATAGCCTGGAGAACTAAGCCTACAGCCTGCAAAAAGTGGTCTTGGTCTGCATAACGTGTGCTAACATCGTCCCAAACACGCTTACAATAAGCATTTTTAATATTGTATTCCATAATTATACTCCTGCTTTAGTCCTAAAAGACCTAAGCTAATTACCAATATTAAAATATTTTTTTTTCTTTGAAAAGTATTTTTTATGTATATTTATACATTTTTTTATAAAATTTATAAGATGAATATTGAAATATGATAGTAATGTAAAAAGTATGCTTTGTTACATTTGTATTCTCCCAAACGTACGCAAGTTACTATATAAGGGAACCTCGAAAAACTCCCTTTCAGAAAGTTTTTCGAAGTTCCTGCGAGTTGTAAGTCGCTATAATAGTGCGACTTACAACATCGCATTTTCAAAGTTGCCTCTAAAAACTGAAGTTTTTAGAGGCTCCCATAACAGATTATAATATTATTGGAGG
>CAJOPO010000037.1 GCA_905236315.1 uncultured Treponema sp. | reverse complement strand
CGAGTTGCAAGTCGCTATAATAGCGCGCCTTACAACATCGCATTTTCAAAGTTGCCTCTAAAAACTGAAGTTTTTAGAGGCTCCCTCAATATATTTAGAAGATAGAAGATAGACAGTAGAACTTAGAATTTAGAATTTAGAATTTAGAATTTAGAATTTAGAACTTAGACAGTAGAAAATAGTCTAATGTCTATTTCATCTATCTTCTATTTTCTACCGTCTAACGTCTATTTTCTAACCTCTATTTCCTACCTTTTATTTTTATAGACATTTTAAAATACATATAGTAAAATATTAATCATGAAAACGCACACTTTTAGGGGTGGAATTCATCCCAATGAAATGAAGGAACTAAGCAATAAATGTCCTATAACAAATGTGTTTCCTTCTACAAAAACAGTTACAATTCCTATAACAATGGGTGGAGCCCCTAATGAAGCACTTGTAAAAGTTGGAGATATAGTAAAACGCGGGCAAATAATAGCCAAAAGCGATAAATATATGTCTGCTCCAGTTCATGCTTCAATATCTGGCAAAGTAAAAAAAATAAGTTCTTACCTTGTAACAGGAAATATGGAAGTTCCTTGCATTACAATAGAATCAGATGGGGCTTCTGAAGAAGATTTTATGCCCCCTCTAGACCCTTTTACCTGTGATACAAAAGATGCAATAGCAAGGATAAAAGACGCTGGTATAGTTGGCATGGGGGGAGCCTCCTTTCCAACTCATGTTAAATTAAGTCCACCACCTAATACAGAGATTGATTGGGTGCTTCTTAATGCAGCAGAATGTGAGCCTTATTTAACTGTAGATGAACGTACTCTACAAGAAGACACTGCAAAAGTAATAGACGGTCTTGCCATAGAACTAAAACTTACTGGTGCACAAGGAATAATTGCCTTAGAAGATAATAAAGCATATATTAGACCCTTATTAATAGAAGAAATTAATAAAAAAGGTTATTCAGATGATATTTCTGTAGTCCTTGTAAAAACCAAGTATCCTCAAGGAGGAGAAAAAAATCTAGTAGAGGCAGTTTTAGGTGTAGAAATACCATCTGGGGGGCTTCCTGCAGCAGCAGGCGTTATCATAAGCAATGTAGGAACGGCTTGTGCTATAAGCGATGCCTTTAGATTAGGAAAGCCACTTATAGACCGTGCCTTAACTATAAGTGGTAATGCAGTAGAAAAACCATGCAATATAAGAGTGCCTGTAGGAACCATTGTAGGAGATTTAATTCCTGAAGTTTTTGACTTAAAAGAAAACGCTACTGTAAAAATAATAAGTGGCGGTCCTATGATGGGTTTTGCAATGCCTAGTACACAATTCCCCATTGCAAAGGGAACAAGTGGCATTACATTTTTAACAGCAGAAGAAACTTATCTTACAGATGAAAGCCAATGTATAAACTGCGGTAAATGTGTAGATGCCTGTCCAATGCATTTAACACCAGTTCTTATGAAAAATGAAGTCTTAGCGGATAATCTTCAAACAGCAAAGAAATTTGGATTAATGGACTGCATTGAATGTGGTTGTTGTGCTTATGTATGTCCTGCTAATATTAGGCTTGTGCAATGGTTTAGACTTGGCAAAAATAAAGTACGCGCACAAATGGCAGCACAAAAAGCTAAAGAAGAAGCAAATAAAGGAAGTGCAAAATGACAGACTCAAAGCTAAAAACAAAAGAAATATATCTTTCTTCTAGTCCGCACTTTACACAAGGCAATAGAACACAGTTTATTATGGCTACAGTGCTTATTGCCTTGTTGCCAGAGTGTATATATGGAATTATAACATTTGGAATAAGAGCACTTCTTCTTATTGTATTTTCTGTTTTAAGTGCAGTAGCATTTGAATGGCTCTTCCAAAAGATAACAAAGCAAAATATCACAATATGGAATCTTTCTGCAGCGGTTACAGGCGTGCTTCTTGCCTTAGTAGTGCCTTCTACAACACCAGTATGGATGATAATTATAGGAAACCTTATAGCTATTGTAGTAGCAAAAGGTTTATTTGGTGGGATTGGAAGTAATACATTTAATCCAGCTCTTACAGGGCGTGCATTTATGTTTATGAGTTTCTCTGCCATAATGGGAGCTAGTTGGTTTAATCCAGAAAGCGCAGTTAGCAAATGGAGTCTTTCGCTAACAGGGGCTTCTAACATAGACGCAATATCTTCTGCAACCGTTTTAAGTCAAATAAAAGCAGGAACTGCAAGTTTTGACTCTTCATTGTTACTTCAATACTTTGTAGGAAATAGAGCTGGTTGTATAGGAGAAACATCTATACTCCTTATTT
>CAJOPO010000036.1 GCA_905236315.1 uncultured Treponema sp. | reverse complement strand
TCGATATGATTGTCAAATCTTTATAATGCGAATAACATCCAGAACTTGCTCTAATAGCTCCTCTCTAAGCTCTCAATTCTCAGTTCTCATTTATGCAGGCTACCCAAACGATAATAAAAAGATAGAAATTGTAAATTTCCTACGCAGAGAGCATTTGTAGTTCATTCATTATATTTCTTCTTTAGGGAGAGCAGATTGTGGAATAACGGTTTTAGGCCTTTCTTCCTTAATAGCGGAGTTTTTATTACTAGATTGCTTTTTCCCTAATATCTTGCCGTCAAGTTTATCTTCTAAATTAAACTTTATAATAAACCAATTTATACATTTAGAATACAAAAATAAACTTAAAACCATTCCTCCCACAAGGCAAAGTGTCCAGTCTACCATTAAAATAATGGGATTCTCTTCTATTATGCCAGCCTTATTTAGAACAAATGTTGTTCCTAAAATTAAAAGTCCTATAATAATCACTGTTAAAACAACATTGAATATTGTTGCAGCTACAAGAAAAATTATAGAATTTGTTTTTTTATTCATTATTACTTTCCCTACCTTTTTTACTCTCTTTTGCAGACTCTACCAAGAATGTTATTAAGAATAACAAACCGCATACAACAATAGCCGAATCTGCTATATTAAATGTTGGCCAACGTTCTAAACCAAATAAACCACCAAAATAGCAATCTATAAAATCTACAACTCCATCTTTCCTAAAAAAGCGGTCTATTAGATTACCTATTCCGCCTCCTAGTACCCCACAAATAGCCCAGCGTTGTATGCTAGTAAAATATGTATTCCTAAAATAAATAACAAACACTGCTATTATTATGAGCAGTGGTAGTATTGCAAAGAAAATATGACGAGCGGTATCAGGAAGATTTGACCCCATGCTAAAGGCTACAGCATTATTTCTTACGTGTATAAGTCTAAGATAATTTCCTATTATTTGTATAACGCCTTCCCCACTATCTACAAAAAAACTCCCAACACGTGGAATATAGCGCACTACAAGTGCCTTTGTTATTTGGTCAGCTACGATTACTATTATAGTAAGAATAAGGGGAAGCATTTTTTCTTTTGTTATATAATGTTCATTTTTTTCTGACATATTTAATCCTTTTTATTGAACTTGATAGCTTTCATTATTGAATAAGTCTAATATACAAAAGTATAAAATCTTAATCAATATTCATTATTGTAGTTAAAAACAACATCAGTTTTTTTGTAGGATTTGGGTCATCGGGAACCTTCATTAAAAACGCCAAAAATGGATTTGTCTGCTGTATGGGGCCCCAGCCTGGACTTGTGTATGCAGGTGTCTGAGCTAGGTCTATAAGAGTTGGTTTTGTAATATCATTGCTTGCTTTCTTTAGATTCTTTACCGCAAGTTCCATAGCAGGAATGCAGTTATAATCACTTATCCAAAATACTTTTTCCTTATTACTGCTATCAATCATATCAACAAGTTCTGAAAAACGAACAAACTCCCTGCTTAAATTATCGCTCTTATTCATTTGAGCAATATGAAAGACAGAAGGCTTTATAAAGCGATATAACGAAAGAAAAAATGTCCTAAATATTTTTAAGTCCCTATAGTCGCCAAACCATTTTATATCTTTTGTATAAAACTCTGCCGCATATACAGTAAGCCCCTTTTGCGCTAGTTCAACAAATATAGGTTCATAAGCGTCAGCTGGTACACATTCATTAGGAATAAAAAGCACAGTCCCCTTATTACTTCCTCCCTCATCGTTTTGTTTTTTAGAAGCATAGCGGTATATAAAGGCAGTTTTATACTGACGTATTTCTTTTATGGTTTCAAATCCATCTGTAAGAGTGCCATAATATGAAAAACTTTGCTTTTCTACATTTGTTTTTTTTAGATTTACGAACATTGGTCTGTAAAATATAACAAGTGCTATACAGCCCATTACTAAAACAAAGTTTATCATAGATATGAATATAAAAATTGGACTATAGTGGTCAATTATAAGATGTGCGCTTAACCTCATAAGTGCCCTTAAGTTCCAGAAAAAAACAAAAAAAGTCAAAAAAGCAATAATAAATCCTATTGTACTTACGCTAAATGCTAGTATATAGGCCACTAATATTACCATTACAATAATGGGTACAGAAGCAATGGGGTCTTGTCTTGTGTTACGAATAAATAATACTCTTATACAAGAGATAGCAAGCAAAACTAAAATTAATAATTCACTTATTATTTTATAAAACATAGACAATAGTTTATCGTAAAATAAGTGTTTAGAATAGTGGAATTTGCATATCGGGCTTTATAAGATATGATTTTTGATTTCCCTGCGTTATAATATCTTTTTCTTGCACTTCTCCTAAAAGTAGGGGCGATTTTGGATTATGCGCTTTATAATTTTCTAGTGCTATGGCAGGATTCTGATTTGCATAACAATACTTGCAACCATTAGGGCAGGTATTATAGGCTCCAATATCATGACTTGTTATGCAATGACAGCCCTGTCTCATACCCTTATGCTTAATATCCTTAAAATGCAAATCATTTGCCCTCCCTAAAATATCTAGCGTTGTACAGCCAGAAGAGTGTATGCCATATTTTGAATAATCCCTATTTGTGCCACAGGTTTGAATGTATATATTATGTTTTGCAGCAATTTTCCCAAGCCCTAAGGCTATCTCTTCCATATCTTCTTCTGTAAGTAAAATTAGCTCTGGCATATTGTGCTGAAGTTTTGTATATAATTCCACAAAGCTAAAAATGCAACGGTCTATATGACCTGCAAGGCGCACTGCCATGTGTTCAAATGTAATGAGGTGCTGCTTTATAGTATACTTTTTAGTAAGCAATACAGGGTCATACCTCCATGCAATGCGCTTAGACCCTACTATTTCTTCTAATTTATACAAAGTATCTATGCTTGTATCTATGTCTGGAACATTAGGCTCTATGTCTTTGCCGTAGGCTGTAATTGTGTAATGAAAATATGTATTAAATCTATCTGTTATTTCATGCAAGCGAGGCAGAATAGGCTTGTAATTCTTTGAGCAAAAAAGCACACAATCCACTTTAGAAGGCACTAATTCATAGCGAGTTATTTTATTTGCAAACATAGGATTGCGACTAAGGGCATACCCTTGCTTAAATCTTTGCAGTAGCCATTCAGAAAAATACTGAACTGTATCAGTGCGCCCGCCTGTGTTTATTATCATACAGAATATCCAGAACTTTTGGGACTGCTTAGAAGATTAGAAGCGGCATTAAACTTTTTGGTATATTCAATAAATTCATCTTGAGAAACAGGCTTAGAAAAATAATATCCTTGACAGTAGTCACAGCCTAAAGACGCTACCATTTGCTTTTGTTTCTCTGTTTCTACACCTTCTACAAGGATTTTCATTTTCATTTCTTTTATCATACGCACAGTGTTTTGCAAAATGATTTTTGCAGAAGCCTTCTTTTCTGATTCCCACAAAATGCTCTTATCTATTTTTATGATTTCAAAATCCATATTGAATATATAAGAGGCATTTGAATAACCTGTGCCGTAATCATCTAAAGAAAAAGTAAAGCCTAAATTACGCAAATTGTGAATAGTTTTTTGGAATGTTTCCTGACTGTTTATAGCTGCACTTTCTGTTATTTCTAAGTTTATAGTCTTTGTGCCAAGTCCATATTGCTCTAAAGTATTTTTTAGCACATCGGGTAGACTCTTGTGCATACATTGCACAGTAGAAAGATTTACTTCTATAAACTTAAGCCCTATTTCATTTAGATTTTTTTTGCTAAACATACGGCATGTTTCTTCAAAAACAAACTGCCCTATGGCCGTTATAGTTCCGTTTTTCTCTGCAATAGGAATAAACTCATCTGGCGGAATAAAGCCCAACTCATCATC
Organism: uncultured Treponema sp.; assembly: GCA_905236315.1. Lineage (GTDB taxonomy): Bacteria > Spirochaetota > Spirochaetia > Treponematales > Treponemataceae > Treponema_D. The sequence goes on along the minus strand of CAJOPO010000036.1, from coordinate 1,480 downwards.
TATGAGTCTAACTAAGGCCTCTGCGGAATGTATTTTATTTGAGTGGCAATCCCAAATGGGCTGGTAAAATACCTTAAAGCCGTTATTTTGCAGGGCTTTTTCTATAGCATTTTCTACTGCGCTTTTGCGTTGTAAGAATTTAAGTTGGTCTTGCTGAACTATTGATACCCTAGATTGAAGCTTAACATCATTAGAATCAATAAGACTAATGAGGTTTTCTAAAGAATTTATGTTTTCTGGAATATTTATTAGGCATATTTGAATTTCAAAGCCTATGCTAATTTCTTTTTGAATCCAATCTTGAGAGAATTTTTCGCTTATCTGTTTAACAATTAACTCGCTTTTTTCTTTAGAAACACCGTATAAAATAATAGCAAAGTTACCATTCTCACAGTCATATACGCTGCTTTCATTAGTGATAGACACTAAAAAGCGTGCTACATCGTACATAACGTTTTGCATAAATAAATAGCCAAAAACAGACATATAATAGCGTTCATTTAGCAGTTTTACTATTATTACCTTATACTTTATGTTGTTTTTTAGGGAACTAAGATTTTCAAAGAGAAAGACTCTTCTATTGTATACACTGGTTACTGTATTATACATTTCGCCATTGTTTTCTATTGTTACAAGAAGGCACAGCGTCATAGCTGCTTCCATAAAGAGTTCTACTAGTAGATGGGGGAATATAGTTTGGAATACTACAGAAAGAGTTGCCGCTCCTATGAAGGAGATTAGATAAATCTCTTTGCTGTTAGGTATCGCTGTTCTATAGCGTATTATATAGAAGAACATCGTTCCTATATAGAATGCAGAGGAAGCATAAATGATATATAAGAAAAGACCATGATGATAATTAAACTGGGAATCAAAGTAAAATATCCAATTAAAAATAGGATTAAGCATTAAGCCTAAAATAGAAACTGCACAGGGGATAAGCAAAAAAAGAAAAAATCTTTTTTCGTGCCTTTTCATAATCCCTATTGTTGCTAGAACATAGGACATTAGTAGGGAAGTGAGTAATATATGGAAGAAATAATAAAAATAAGAAAATATTAAAGCTAGAATAATATTTGATTGGCTTGCATTGCTAATTAATACACTGCTTACTATGTCTGTAATTTCTGTTAAGAACTCATTTAACACTACTACAATAAAGATTCTATTTTGTAATTTGCGAATATCATGCTTCATTGCAACTATAAATATAGAAGAAATTGTTATGATTAATGCGCATATATCAAAATAGATGTTAAAAGAGTTCATTTAGATACCTTAGAATCTTACGATTCTCTAAAAAACTATAACACTCTTGAAGGAAAAAATCTATATGTATATACTATAAAAAATAACTTTTTGAGTGGTGCCACAACCACTTTTTGAAATGAATAGGGAACCTCGAAAAATTGCAATTTTTCGAGGTAACTTTGCAAATGCGATGTTTTAATTTCTGCTATTATCAGAAATTAAAACTCGT
>CAJOPO010000035.1 GCA_905236315.1 uncultured Treponema sp. | reverse complement strand
CTTACAACATCGCATTTTCAAAGTTGCCTCTAAAAACTGAAGTTTTTAGAGGCTCCCTATAATAGTATTATCTGCTTTATAAATCTTTATGTTATTTGGCACATAAAAATCATTTTGCAATAAAACTTTTTTTATCTCTTTTGTATATGCTTCTTTTACAGCAATAAAAAATTTAACTAAGGTCTTATTATATCTTGAAATTAATTCTGATAAAGCAAAAATATTTTCATCTTTACTTTGCTCATCTTTTTGTGTTATAACAAAGCCATCAAAATCTATCCCTCTAGATTCAAGATATGTGGCACAACGTTTGCCATAAACACCAGCTCCATATATAAATACCTTTGAATCTGCACAAAAGTTTTTCAGCTCAGTTTCATAAATATATAAATACACTCTTTCTAATATTGCAGAGGCATATTTTTCTTTATGCAAAAAAGTATTTTTCTTATATGCATACATAGATTCGCGTAGCATAAGTTCTTTATTCTGCTGGCAAAAAGCAGTAACATTAGAACTATCCATGCAAATAGAAACTAAGGGAAGCCTTGTACAATAAAACTTATTATTCCTATTAAGAATCCTTATATACCATTCCCAATCAACGTCCCACTTTAGAGTTTCATCTAAATATAGATATGTTTTTCGTATAATAACAGCAGATGGTGCCCCTATATAGTTTCCCGTACAAAGAATACAATAATCTTGCTGTAAAAGTCTTAATTGCTCCTCTGATATGCACCTTTCATAAATTCCCCCATCGCCTATTTGCACTGTACCGCTAAAAGCCATAGAACACTCGGGATTTTCGTCTAGCATCTGGGCAAATTCTTGCAAACTATAATCATAAGTAAAAAAATCATCATGATGCATTATTTTTAAATATTCATATCTATTACCGTCTGCAATTTTTATAGCATTATTTGTATTTGCTGTAGGCCCTAGCGGAACTTCATTTTTATTATAAATTATAGGCACTTGTTTTGTATAAGGCGCAACTAAGTTTTCCACATCATTAGAAGTTGAATCATCAGAAATAACAACAAAAAAATCTTTATACGTTTGATTACAAATTGAATCAAGCAGTTTTTTTAGTCCTTTCACATTATTATATGCAGGAATACAAATTGCTATTTTATTTTCTAACATAAAAAACTTACCTCAATAATTGCTCTACATATTCTTTCATCTTAACATTTTTTTCATATAACCAGTCAACCGCACTACTCACAAAAATAGGTTGCTGCACAAATCTTCTAAGCTCACTTTCATTATGTTCAAGGAAAGAAACCCTTTCTATAACCTCGTCAATATTTGTACCATCATATCTAATTATAGCATTCTGATTTACAACTTCAGGCTCTATAAGAGACACCCCCCCCCCACTATACACAGGTATGCTACCAGTACGAAAGGCATCAAATACTTTCTCTGTAATATAGCCGCGTGTAGAATAATTTTCTGCACAAATGTTAAATCTAAACTGCTTAAGATATTCAATTTTATTGTCATTAAACTTTGTAGTTAAACTATCATCGTTGTGTAGGAATTTGGAAGGACAATTAATAGGTCCAATAGTTTTAATAGCTTCATAAAGAGCAGTTCTTATTCCTCCAGACCATCTGTCATGGCGAGCTATAAGAGCACAAAATAATGTTTTTTTTACCTGTAATCTTTGCGTTTCAAATTCATCTATATATTTTTTTATAAAATCCTTATCCGTAGAATAAAAACCATAATTATATGCAATCCATAAAGGATAACGCAAATAGTGTTTTTGTTCTTCTTGTGAAAACTCATCTTCATACTTAAAACCACTAGAAAAATCTGCTATATCCATTAAATAATCAGAATATGCAGAAAAATTATGAGAAACTTCTTCCCCTGTATAAAAAAAAGTCTTACATGAATCTAGTTTCTTTATTTTATTGCGAGAGGTAAATACAGAGCACAACTGGAGCTGAGGATGTTTTTCTGTAACCACAATCTTTTTATTAAGCAAAACAAATGCAGGAAAATGACTAATTCCCTCTGCATCAGAACTCCAAAAGCCAGTAGGCTTTAGGCGGATATAGTTTTTATCATGTAAAACATATATTCTAAAAAGTTCTATATAATGACTAATAGTCTTGCGACAACTCTTATAAAACCTATATATTGCCGTATGATTTACACGCTTATAAATAAAATTTAATATCTTATGAAACATTTTTCTTGTATTATCAAGCATGAGTTCTATCTTATAATAAAAATAATTTCTTTTCTATATACTTAACAAGAAAAGTCTAAAAACTTAAACTAGAAAGTTTAGAAATAAAATGCTTTCTAAAGGCAATTCTTATTTCTTTCGCATTTTCTAATCCATTATTCTCTGCCTGCAAAAGTAATTTTTGCAATAGTTCATATACAATACTTAACTCTTGCCAAGTGTGTTTTGTTCTATCGCTCTCCCTAAACATCTTTGTAAAAATATTTAACTCTTCCTCTGTTAAAATAAGACCATTTGCTTTAAGAGCAGAAGTTTGAATTTCTGCATATTTTATCATTCTAAGTTCTTTATTAATATCCTGCTGTTTTAGCGTTGTTGAATTACTAGATAATCGCCAATATAAAAACACTTTATTTATATTAGAAATCCTAGCACAAGAAGAAACTGTAACCCAAAACATATAATCTTCTATTCCGCACATATCTTGTACATATTTTATATGATAAACATCCAAAAGTTTACGGCGAAACATTGCAGAACCATTTGCAATACAATTAACGAAAATCAAATTTGCTTTTATAAATAAAGGGTTATTTAAAGCTGGAGAAGCATTTTCAGAAATAACTTTTCCATTTTCATCAATGGTGCAACATCTTCCTCCAACAACGTCTATATCACTATGTTTTAGTAGGAAGTTTACCTCTTCTTCTAGCCTTGTAGGAGCGGCTATATCATCATGGTCCATTAGGGCTATATATTCTCCCCTTGTCTCTTTTAATCCCCTATTCCTGCTATATGATATGCCCATATTCTTTTCGTTATCTATTATTCTTATACGGCTATCTTTTATGCTTTTTACAATATCT
>CAJOPO010000034.1 GCA_905236315.1 uncultured Treponema sp. | reverse complement strand
TTCCCTTAATATATAAAACAGGAAGTTTAATAGCTATGAATTATAATGTACATTCTGCTGCAGCAAATGCCTTTTGTAAATGGGCGGATGGATATTTAAACTTTGAAAAATTACCTCAAAAAAATATTTTTTGGCTAGATACAATGAATTTTTTGTGCGGCAAATTAGGAAATCCACAAAATCATTGCCCATCTTTTCATGTAGCAGGCTCTAAGGGAAAAGGCTCTGTTAGTGTTATGATAGCTTCTATACTAAGAGCAAATGGTTTAAAAACAGGGCTTTATACATCTCCTCATATATTAGATTTTACAGAGCGCATAGGCAGTTTTGAAGAAGAGGTATATCAAAAATCATCAGATGAACTTATAAACTGTGTGAATAAATATAGTAATAGTGAAGAATTAAAAAGTCGCCCTATTACATGGTTTGAACTTGTTACTGCCTATGCAATGTTGTGCTATAAAAATGCAAATTGCGATTTTACTGTATATGAAGTAGGGCTAGGCGGAAGATTAGACGCTACAAATATAATTATTCCCAAGTGTTCTGTTATAACTCCAATAGAAAAAGAACATACAGAGTTTTTAGGAAGTACCTTAGAACTTATTGCAAAAGAAAAAGGCGGAATTATAAAAGAGGGCGTGTCCGTTATATGTGCTTCTCAAAAAGAAAGTGTAAAAGATGTGTTTAAGAACATTGCGAAAGAAAAACATTCTGAAATAGATTTTGTAGATGATGTATGTAATATAGATGATATTCAATACAAAATGGATAAAAAACAAATGAATATTACTATATGTTCTCCTAAATTTAATCGCCCAATAAAAACGGATTTACACTTATTAGGGCGTTTTCAGGCACAAAACGCTTGTCTTGCTTCTCTTGCAGTAAAAACAGTTTTCCCTAATATGAAAGAAAGCGTTATAGAAGAAGGTCTTAGTAATGCAAGTTTGCCAGGTAGATTTGAAATTATAAATGGTCTAAAGGCATATCCTAATATATCTTATTTAATTCTTGATGGGGCGCATACAGTAAATAGTACAATGTGTATTTTAGAAACTTATTCTAAAATGTTTTCTAACAGTAAGTTTGTTTTGCTTTTTGCTTGTGCAGCTGATAAAGATGTAGAGCATATTGCTCCATTGTTTAAAAATATTGTTAATAGTGTAGTTTTAACTAAACCAGGGACTAAGACTTATAATATAGAATCTATGCAAAAGGCATTTTTTAACTCTGGCATAGATTTTAAGGCCTCTGAGGATTGCAAACATGCTTTTGAACTTGCTTTAGATACTGCAAATAATTTAAAAGTTCCTCTGCTTGTTACAGGTTCATTTTATTTAATTGCAGAAGTAAAAAAGATATTGAGTTTTGTAATTTAATTTATAAATACCCTAGGCACACGCTTTGTAAGGACAGTTGTTATTTCATAGCTTATAGTATTAGTAGCACAAGCTATGTCATCTGCTGTAAGAATAGCTTTGTCTTCTTTGGAACCAAATAAGATTACCTTGTCCCAGCGTTTTACATTAGGATTATTTTTACCTATTTCTACCATACATTGGTCCATACAAATGCGACCACGTATAGGATAGGCTTTACCATTTATGCTTACGGTTATTCCATTTTCGGCAAAACGCCTAACAAAGCCATCTCCATATCCCACTGTAAGAACTGCAATATCAGTATCTTGAGTTGCAGTCCAAGTCCTTCCATAGCCTATAGACATTCCTCGTTTTATGGGTCTTATTGCAGAAACTGTAGTTTCTAATGTCATAACAGGCTTTAATTCTAAAGAAATACCTTTTTGCATTAAATATGAACTATTTATTTCATCTGCGCCATATCCATATACTATAATACCAGGACGTACCATATCTAAGTGAGTTTCTGGTAAATCTAAAGTTGCTGCGGAATTAGCACAATGACATAAACCTGGATTTATGCCTGCATTTTTTACAGAATCAACAGCTTCCATAAATCTAGAAAATTGAATTTGCGTGTAAAGTCTATGTTCTTTTTGTATGCTATCACTTACTGCAAAGTGAGTCATCATGCCAGATAAAACAAGACTCTTAGTGGAATTAATATACTTAGCAAGTTCTAATGCTTCTTCAGGATAGCACCCTATGCGCCCCATGCCTGTATCAATAGCTAAGTGGACAGCGTAATTGTTTATCCCTAATTTTTTTGCAGTCTGCGCAAATAAATCAATATACTCTTTATCAAATACAAAGGGGGTAATGTTTGCTTTAATAGCACTTTCTATTTCTTCAGGAGAACATAAACTAAAAAGTAGAATAGGGGCTGCTATACCTGCCTCTCTAAGCTCTAGTCCTTCATCAACGGTTGCAACTGCAAGGTATTCAACATTACATTCTAATGCTGCTTTTGCACATTCTATAGCACCATGCCCATAAGCATCGGCTTTTACAGGAATGCACATTTTAACATTTTTTGCAGTAAGAGCCTTTATATTTTTTATGTTTTGCTTTAAATAGTCTAAATGAATGATTGCTCTTGTAGAACGCATTTTCCCACCTTTAATATTTGCGATGAACAAGTTCTTCGTATGAATAAAAAAAGCCACGCAAAACGTGGCTTGTATTAATTAAACAGCGGCAGAAGGGAGTCGAACCCTCGTCTTCAGCTTGGAAGGCTGAGATAATAGCCGTTATATGACTGCCGCAAAAGATGATTTTATTATATTTATAATGATTATGAATGTCAAGCATTTAGATTAATTTTTTTATATTTTTTTCTACTTCACTTTATAATATTTATTATGCTATACTTCCTTATTAATTAATACTTGAGTGGAAATTAAGGTTTTCAAACAGGCTTAATAATTAGGAGAGTTTTTTATGGAAGAAATGTTTAAATTAAAACAGAGGGGGACTAGTGTAAGCAAAGAAGTTGTCGCTGGTATTACAACTTTTCTTGCAATGTCTTATATTTTAGCACTTAATCCTAATATTTTATCAGCTTCTGGAATGGCGTGGAATAGTGTATTTACTGCAACTGCGATTTCTTCTGCTATAGCAACACTTGTTATGGCATTTTGTGCTAATTTACCAGTGGCATTGGCTCCTGGATTAGGATTAAATGCCTTTTTTACTTATACAGTTGTTTTAGGAATGGGCTGCACTTGGCAATTTGCATTAACCGCAGTATTGTTAGAAGGTGTATTATTTATTATTTTATCTTTAGCAGGCATAAGAGAGGCAATAATTCGCTCTATACCTATCACAATGAGAAAGGCTGTTACTGTAGGTATAGGATTATTCATTACTATAATAGGTCTTGCAAATGCAGGAATAGCTTCTGGCGACACAGGTACCTTAATAGGTTTTGTAAACTTAGATGCCGCTCATCCATCTGCACTAGTAGCAGTATTAGGTTTAATAATAACTATAGTATTATATGTTCTAAAAGTACCTGGAGCTATATTAATAGGCATTGCTCTAACAACTTTAGTGGGTATTCCTTTTGGAGTAACACACGTACCTCAAAACTGGCATCCTTTTTCAACTCCTGCGGCTCCTTTATTATTTAAATTTGAATGGAATCATATTCTTTCTATTAAGTTCTTTGTAGTATTCTTTACATTCTTATTTACAGATATGTTTGATACAATAGGTACGTTGATGGGCATTGCAGAGCAGGCTAATTTAAAAGATAAAAACGGAGTTATTGTTAATGCTCGCGGTGCCTTATTAGCAGATGCTATAGGAACAGTTGTTGGTGCTTGCTTGGGTACTTCTACTGTTACAAGTTTTGTAGAAAGTACATCTGGTGTAGCAGCTGGTGGAAGAACAGGTCTTTCTTCTGTTGTAACAGCTATTTTATTTTTGCTATCCTTGTTTTTAAGTCCATTATTTGCACTTATACCTTCTGCTGCAACCGCTCCCGCTCTTATTTTTGTAGGCTTTTTAATGATGAAAAGCGTAACAACTATAAACTTTAATGATATGACAGAGGGAATACCTGCATTTATAACAATTATGGTTATGCCTTTTGCTTATTCTATAAGCAAGGGAATTGCATGGGGAATGATTGCATATGTTATTTGCAAGATAGCAGGAAGAAAAGCTAAAGAGATTCCTGTTGTAACTTGGATTTTAGCATTAGTGTTCTTAGCAGATATAATTTTTGAAGCGGCAAAGGGACAACTTTG
>CAJOPO010000033.1 GCA_905236315.1 uncultured Treponema sp. | reverse complement strand
ACTTCAGTTTTTAGAGGCAACTTTGAAAATGCGATGTTGTAAGTCGCGCTATTATAGCGACTTACAACTCGCAGGAACCTCGAAAAATTTTCTGAAAGGGAGTTTTTCGAGGTTCCCTATATTAAAAAACTCACTTTCCGTGGTGTACAGGCGGGTGGGGCTGACGTATACACGTCGGTCACTATGACGTGTATACGTCGGTATGTGTGACGTGTACACGTCAGTCTCTTCCCCCTTTAAAAAGTTGTTAGTTTTTAGTTATAAGGTGTAAGGTAGGTTCTTTAGGCCGCTCTTAGTTTGTGTTCTTCCAGGCATCAATAAACTCTATCATAAACTGCTGAATATCGCCAAACCACTTCTTTTGGAACTGGCAAGCTGTCACTCCTATATATCTAAAGTGCCAACACTCCCATCTAAAGCCTGTAACATCTTCATAGCCTTTAGGAAAGGATAATGACCAGCCGTATTCTTCAGAATGTTCATTTAGCCACTTACCCATTGGAGTGTTTACAAAGTTATCACTCAAGGCTCCAAAGTCTATGGCACTCCCCAGTTGATGTTGGCTAGTACCCTCTCTCGCGCTCTCCCTTTCTGCCTCTGCAAGACCGTCTACGTCTACCCAATGCTGAAACAGATTTTTTTGATATGTATAAGAACGATAACTAGAAATAACTAACAGCCTAATTCCGTCATTAAGGGCAGCACGTGCCATAGTTTGCAAAGCCGCTTCTACATCAGGACGCAAAGAAAGATTATTGCTATTTATATCATATAAACTATTCTTTCCTAAAGATTTTAAATCTTTGGGTACATAAGATTCACCTACGTTATGCTTTTTATCTATTAAATAATAAAGCGATAAATCATCCTTTCTAAACTTTTCCTCTTCTGCAAGCACCTTATGTAAGTCTGCTAAAAACTCATTTGGATTTCCATTAGGAATGGCTTGCTTAGCTCTATCGCTCATAGAAGATAATACTCGCCCTAGTTTTTCTATTTCTGGGTCTAAGGTTTGTTTTTGTGGAAGGGTAGGGGATAAATCAATGGCTTCATTAGAGGGGGTAGCCTTTGCAGGCTTTGGTTTAGCAGAGCAAGATAAGAGGGGAATGAACGTAAAGACAAATAATAAGGGTAAAATAATATTACTGCGCACCTGATACCTCCGTAACAGAATGTATAATGTGAAATAATTCAAAAAAGCCTGTGCGCTCTAAAGCATGGCGGGCTACATCAGAAGGATTCATTATAAATAGCTTAAAACCAAATTCTTCCCCATCATTATGACCTGCAAGTATTGTACCAACTCCAGCAGAATCTATACTTGTAAGAAGGGACATATCTAAAACTACATTAGAGTCCATTATATACACATTCATTTTTTCTTGTAATTCTGTAAGTGTATAAGCATTTAAAGAACCCGAAAGTTCTAAAAGAACATAATTAGCACCTATTTTTTCATGTAAAGTAAGCTGGTCCATTTATTTTTTCTCCCATAACAGTAGAGGCTTTTATCTTATGCTTCACCTTCATACTTTAGAACAAGAACTGTAACATCGTTTTCTAAGGCTTTTGAAGTAAACTGAACTAAAGAGTCATAAGTAAACTGAGCCATTTTATCAGCAGGGTATGTGGAGTTTTCCATCATCTGAGATTGTATACGAGATTTTCCGTATTGTTCCCCACGCAAAGAACTAGTTTCTATTAAACCATTAGTACACGCTAAAACAATATCGCCCTGTGCTAGTTTTACCTTTTTTACACGGATATACGGATGAATATTTTTTACAAAGCCTAGTATATGCCCTTCGCCCTGTATTTCTATTACATTATTATATGCACGAGTATACATGAACAAAGCAGGTGCGCCACAGTTTATATAGTACATTGTGTCTGTAGAGAAATCTAACAAGCCAAATATTCCTTCAAAGAAGGTTCCCTTAGGCATGCTTGTGCGTATAAATAAATTAACCTTTTCTACTAGTTCCTTAAAATCTGAAGTTTCTGCAAGGAAGGTTCTTGTAATAGACTTTAAGATAACCATATTCATAGAAGCCGCAATACCTCTACCGCTTAAGGCACCGACTATAAATATATGACGCTGGTCTGTTAATCTAATTAAATCAACAAACTCACCACCTATATTATGAGCAGGCACCATGCGATAGCCACAGTCCACCTTTGACGTTTTTATTAAATCCATATTTTCCTGTATAGAAGTAATTATCTGGCTAGACATACGGATTTCGCGGTTTACTGTACCAACTACGGCTTCGTTTAGGATATTTTTCATATAATAGCCTAGAACAAAGAAGTTTGAATACAGTCTACTAAATACTTCAAAGTCATAATCATTGAATATATTATCGCTTCGCTTTTTACCCAAAAATATTATACTAACTATATGGCGACCTTCATTAAGGATAATAAAGGCATCTGATTTTGTTTCTTCAAATATTTGTTTTAAAGGAACCCTTATTGCTGCAAAAGCATACTCTGTAGCAGCCTTTTCCTTAAATACAATTAAACGTTTCTGATTTAATAAATAGTCAAAGGCTTCGTTGGAAACAGGCATAGTCAACTTTTCATTTTCTTCGGTAAATATAGATTCCAAGTATCCGTTGCCACTGTCTACCACAATGCGTACAGATTCCACATCTACAAAGCGTTTAAATGTATCTATAAAGTGTTCAATTATATCTTTTGGGTCATCTTGAAAATTAATAGAAGTAAGTTCGTTTTCAAAATCTTTAGCATAGCGGCTATCTCGCATAAATTCAGACTTAGTAACGCTACGCCCTAAAATGACCCAAGCAATAACTAATACTATGTTAACCACAAGGAATATAGGATAGAATATTACTGCATTATGAGAAAAAAGTTTCCATAAGATTGTATATACAATGCCGTCTAATAGTGCAGGTAGCATATATATAATCAAAAACCTAAAGACAAATCTAATTATGCGCCTAGAATCCCATATTTCCTTCTTTTCTTGCACATTCATAAATAGCAATAAGCATGGCAAAAAGCCTATTAGCTGAAATGAACGCATCATGGGCTGATAAGTAGCGGCAAATTCTATAAAACGAAACAATATCCAAGAAGTCAAAATGCCCATGCTAAGCAAATGCAGATTTTGTCGTTCTAATTTAGAACGAGTATTTTCTGCACGCACTAAAACCATAAGCGTTGTTACAAAAGGAATTACAAATATATACACTTCCATATACATGGAAAACCATGTAAGAGAAAGTCGTCTGCCAAATGTTCCTGAAAACACAAGGCCTGAAGAAATAATAAAGTTTGAATTATAGTCTATGCTTATGCTATTTAAGCCGCCTCTTTTAAACATCATCCATGTGGCTATAAGATTTAATATCCATTGAATAATACGCACGGATTGCTTTTTTTCTATGTTTGGGTAAGTAAGCATATACGCGCAATTACCAACGCTATACCAGCCCATAAGCATAAATGTAATTCTTCCAAAGAACATAAAGATTGGGCGTGGTGCCCAAAAGCACAATCCTAAAGTAATAGCCATCATGCCAAAAATGCTTGCAAGGAAGATAATGCTATTTACTAAAGGGTTTACAGCATCTGAGCGGTTATTTTTTTCGTTATCAATGGCAAAAGATAAAAAAATAAGAACTATGCTTACAAGAGCATTTAAGACTAAAAAAACTAATGCACCCATTTTATCCCTCAACCTTTGCCACTAACATAGTAACATCATCACGCAATTTCTTACCACCGTTATAGGTCAAAATCAACTTAACAACATCATCAATAAACTCTTTAGGTCCCTTTGTTGCACTAGACTTTATGGTATTCTGATATAATTTTGTAGTTCCCAGTTCTATGCCTTCATCATTCATAACTTCTGAAACACCGTCTGAAGCCATAAGAATTACATCACCTCTAAAAAGTTTTTGTTCGGCTACAGTAAGGTCATCCAATTCTATAATACCAACTAAAGAACAGTTAGATGTAAGTGGCTTTATTTTATATCCGTCTGGTGATTTAGAAATAACGATGGGGTCAGACATAGAAGCGTTTATGTAGCGAATTGTCATTTTATCTGTATCTACTATGCCCAAAAACAAAACTGTATATTTATCTTGCAGTTTCATTCCTTTTATTGCTTTATCTACCGCTCTAATCATATTGGGTAGGTCATCTTTGTCTTCTAGGATTTTTACAGTATTCATCACTAAGCCCATAACTAAGGCTGCCGCAAGCCCTTTACCAGACACGTCTCCTAACATAAGAAGTGTTTTAGAAGGGGATATGGGCAATACTGTGTAGTAGTCACCAGAAACATTTACTAGAGGGCGATAATAGGCTGCAAGTTTTAAGTGTTTGATAGTAGGCATTTGAGGGGGCAAAAAAGACCTTTGCGTTTCGGCAAGTTGCTGCCATTCCGAAGATAGTTCTGCAATTTCTGAAAGTCCCCCTATTGTTGCAACACGGCGGGAAAAACTTGAAAACTCATCAAATAAAGGTTTGAATAGGGCTTCATCAAATAATTTGGTATAACGGCAGAATACATAAAAATGCTGCTGCTCATATACTAAAAAAAAGCCTCTTGCATTCTTTTGCTTGTCTACAAGGCCAAAGTTGTTTCCAATAAAGTAAAATCCATTCTTGTGCATAGAATTAAAGTTCATTTGCAAAGTAAGCATAACATCTTTCTTTGTTGTAAGCTTGTTAGGACTGTTATAAAGGACATAATTCTTATCGTTATCAATGTACAAAACAGCGCAATCACCTCTTTCTTCCAATATAGAACCAATTATTTCCTTAAAGTCATCTAGCGAATAGCAAAATCTCAAGGCTTTTGAAAAATCAGAAAGAATAGGGTTTACCCCTTGCTTCGTCATATCCGCTTGTAGATATTCAATCAAGTCTCCAGAAATCTTATGTAATAAAAGAGTTACGGCAAGGAAGATAGCTACAACTGTAACTAAAGTGAATATATCAGAATATGCCCTATGAGCATTTACTTCGGGAATAATACTTCTTGTTAAAAAAACAAGTAAAAATATAACTACAATATTTGTTGTAATCATAACAAAATTTTGTCTTGTCTTTAACATAGAAACCTCTTATTTTTACTTTAAAAATTAGACTTTAACGAAAGCCTATTTTCATTATACTATATTTTCGGAATTATTAAAGTACAAATAAAGATGATATATAAAAAGTTAAGGAAGGGAATAAGAGATGGACCATAAGGTGCCATAAGGTTTTGGCTGTCATGCTTTTTTAACATGACACCTTAGTTTAACAAGGGACTTAAGTCCCCTGTTTTAAATATTCTAGCGAGCTAAAGATGATAGAGGTATTAAATCTGGAGATGTGGTTGCATTCTCTAATTTTGCATACTCCATCATAACTTGTTGTTGTTGGCGACTAAGTTTTGTTGGTAACTGAACAATTACTTTTACATATAAATCACCCTTTCTACTGCTATTAGAATAAGGTACGCCTTCATCTTTTATACGCAAAAGTTTTCCTTGTGTAGTACCAGAAGGTATCTTAAGAGTAATCTTTCTGCCGTCTAAGCTATTAATTGTAACATCTGCGCCTAGTGCTGCTTGTGCAATACTTATAGGAACAGCACAATATAAATCATTACCATCGCGTTCAAAGAATTTATCCTGACGCACGTGAATAACAATAATTAAATCTCCTGCTTGCCCACCATTAGTTCCTGCATCTCCTTGATGAGGAATTGCAATGCGTTTGCCATCATCAACACCAGCGGGAATAGTTATTGTCATAACCTTTTCTTTTTCTTGCACACCAGAACCATGACATGATGAACAAGGATGGTCTATAATAGTGCCCTTGCCACCGCAGGTTGGACAAGTTTGCTGCACAGAAAAGAAACCTGCGCTTCTTCTAACCTGTCCTACTCCATTACAAGTGGAACAAGTTTTCCTGCTAGAGCCAGAAGCACCTCCTGTTCCTTTACAAGTGGGACAGGTTTCATTATGCCTAAAATGAACATCTTTTTTACAGCCGTAAACTGCATCCTTAAAATCTATTTCTAAATCATACCTAAGGCTAGCTCCATCGTTGTTTTCTCGCCTTGAACGACCGCCACTAAAGCCACCGCCCATGCCACCAAAGAGATTTTCAAAAATATCACTAAATCCGCTACTACTACCGAATAGGTCGCTAAAATCATGGAAAGCATGACTATATCCCTGACCTGCGCCTCCCATACCTTCCAAACCTGCAAAGCCGTATTGGTCATAAATAGGACGCTTTTGGTCATCGCTTAATACTTCGTAGGCCTCTGTTGCTTCTTTGAATTTTTCTTCCGCTTCTTTGTTTCCAGGATTTCTATCAGGATGATATTTTACAGCAAGTTTTCGATACGCTTTTTTTATTGTTTCACTATCTGCACCTTTATCAATGCCTAAAACTTCATAATAATCTCTTTTACTAGCCATATTCTTTTATTCCTATAAAAAAATAGCCAGTTGCCAAAGCTCATTACTTTTTCAACTGGCTACTCTATGAACTTTACAAGGTCAAAAAAACTTTGTCAACATATCAGCATGAACTATTTATCGTCATGAACTTCATATTGAACATCATCAGCATTGCCCTTATCAAACTTGCTACCACTAGCATTGTCAGAAGAAGTATTAGACTGTGCTCCAGCAGCACCGCCTGCTTGCTGTTGAGCAGCTTGTGCCTTATACATCTCTTCTGCAATCTTGTAAGAAGCCTGTTTTAAGTTTTCTGTCTTCTTCTTTATATCGTCAATATTATCTGTCTTTGCAGCTTCTTTTAACTCATTTACAGCTTTTTCAATATTCTCTTTATCAGAAGCAGAAACCTTATCACCCATATCTTTTAGAGTTTTTTCTGTCTGATAAATAAGACTATCAGCTTCATTATGAGCATCTACTGCTTCTCTCTTTTTCTTATCGCTTTCTGCATTTGCTTCTGCGTCTTTTACCATGCGGTTAATTTCATCTTCGCTTAAGCCACTAGAAGACTGTATCTGAATGTGCTGCTCTTTGCCAGTACCCATATCCTTTGCAGAAACGTGAACAATACCGTTTGCGTCTATATCAAATGTAACTTCAATCTGAGGAACCCCTCTTGGTGCTGGTGGAATACCAACTAAATCAAAGCGACCTAGAGTGCGGTTTTGGTCTGCCATCTCACGTTCACCCTGCAATACATGAATACTTACAGCAGTTTGACCATCGGCAGCAGTAGAGAATACCTGACTCTTCTTTGTAGGTATAGTTGTGTTACGGTTAATAAGGCGTGTAAATACACCACCCATAGTTTCTATACCCAAAGACAAAGGTGTAACGTCAAGCAAGACCATATCCTTTGCATCGCCTGTTAAGATACCACCCTGTATAGCAGCACCTATAGCAACAGCTTCGTCTGGGTTTACTGCGCGGCTACCTTCCTTTCCAAAGATACTCTTTACAATCTCTTGAACTTTTGGCATACGGCTTGAACCACCAACCAAAAGAACCTCATCAATCTTATCTGCAGAAAGTTTTGCATCCTGCATAGCTTTTAAACAAGGCTCACGTGTTGCTTCAAACAAGTCATCAGTCATGCGTTCAAACTCTGCACGGCTCAAACTCTTTTGCAAGTGCTTTGGACCTGTTGCATCTGCTGTAATAAATGGAAGATTAATTTCAGCAGTTGTCTGATTAGAAAGAGAAATCTTTGCGTTTTCAGCCGCTTCACGTAAGCGTTGCATAGCCATTGGGTCACCTGCAAGGTCTATACCTGTATCTGCTTTGAACTGGTCAATAAGCCAGTTTACAATACGGCGGTCCCAGTCATCACCACCTAAGTGTGTGTTACCATTGGTTGATTTTACTTCAAATACGCCTTCACCCAATTCCAAGATAGAAATATCAAATGTACCACCACCTAAGTCATAAACGGCGATAGTCTTTTCGCTCTTCATATCTTTAAAGCCAAATGCCAAAGACGCAGCTGTAGGTTCGTTAATAATGCGTTTTACATCAAGACCAGCAATCTTACCTGCATCTTTTGTTGCCTGCCTTTGTGCGTCATTAAAGTATGCAGGAACTGTAATTACAGCCTCTGTAACAGTTTCTCCTAAGTAATCTTCTGCTGTCTTTTTCATCTTTTGCAAAATGAAAGCACTTATTTCCTGTGGGCTAAATTCTTTATCAGAACCATTTTCTTGAACCTGAACACGAACATCATCACCATGCTCTTTTATTGTATATGGAAGTTTTTTTGTTTCTTCCTGCAATTCATTGTATCTGTGTCCAATTAAACGTTTTACAGAATAAACAGTATTCTTTGGGTTAGTAACCATTTGGTTCTTTGCTGGCAGACCTACAACGCGGTCTCCTTTTGCAGTAAAGCCTACAATAGAAGGAGTTGTACGACCACCTTCTGCATTCTGAATAACAACAGGCTCTCCATTTTCCATAACAGCAACACAGGAATTTGTAGTTCCTAAGTCAATACCAATAATTTTTCCCATAATATGTCTCCTATAATTAAAAACTCAATATAAATTATCTTCTATATAATATAGAATAGATTATTTATCTGCATTCGACTCTTCGTTTTCTGCATTAGGTTCCTCTTTTACAGAACCATCTGGCATACTAACCATAACCTTTGCATGACGAATAACACGGTCTTTTAGCTTATAACCCTTTAAGTACACAGCCTTCAACACTGGAGAAGGCACTGGTTCATCAACCTTTCCTATAGCTTCATGGATATCAGGGTCAAAAGCCTCTCCTACAAGCCCATAAGACACAAGATTATATTTATTTTCTAGCATACTAACCATGCTCTTATTAATCATAGTTACGCCATCTGCAATAGTCTTTGCGTCAGTAGCCGTAGCAGCAGCCTCTACAGTGCGGTCAAAGTTATCCAAACTATCTAACAAATCTTTTAGCAAGTTTGTATTAGCATAGTCATAAGCATCTTGTTTCTCTTGAATAGAACGCTTTCTTAAATTCTGAAAATCTGCAACACTTCGTAAATATTTATCATTTAACTCTGCATTTTCCTTCTTTAAGTTTTCTAGTTCTTTTTCAAGTTCGTTAATCTTTATTTGTTCTTCAGAAAGTTCCACACTTTCTGAATTTTCTTCTTGTGCTCCTTCATTTTGTTCTTCTACAGGGGTATCTGTTGTTTCAGACATTACCTCTTCACTTGTAACATCTGCTTCGTTTTCTGTACCTTCTTCCATTGTATAACCCTCAATTTTCTTTACTAAAAAGATACTAAATCAAATAAAAAAAAGTCAACATATTTGCAAAAAAAAATAAAAATTTAGATATTAGACGATAGACGGTAGAATTTAGAACTTAGAGTTTAGAGTTTGGAACTTAGAGATTAAAGGATGGCTAGTATGACATTCTGTACACAAAACAATATATCTCCATAAAATTATTGACATACTACTTTTTTTTTGTAGAGTAGTTTTGCGTATCAATCTTACATTGGCGCAAAATCTATTTATATATGGAGAAGAAAATGAAATCTTTACACAAAAAATTATGCAAAGCGGTAGTATTAGCATTTGCAATTATCTTTGCCTCATGTTCTAGCACAACACCATTACAGGGAAATAACATTGCCGTAACAAACAATGTTCAAGTTTTAGGTCGTGTTACTATAGAACGTGATACCACAGAATCTGGTTATACCATTTTACTAAAAGAAGCCTTAAAGCAGTATCCAGACGCTGATGATATAGTAAATATCCTAGTGGACGGAAAAACCACAGGCAAAAAGCAAAGTTATATTATGTCTGCCCTTGTAGTAAAATATACAAACTAGGTTAAGCGTATGAAAAGACGCTTAATTTGTTTACTTGCATTTATTGTGCCCTTACACTTTGCATTAGCACAAGGCTTTAATTCCTTTCCCACTCTAGAACCACCTAGTCCTTCTTGGAACTTTGGACAGAGTGGCACAAAGAAAGATAGTAAAGAAAAGCTAGAATTAGACCTAACATTAGGCTATGCTGGAATGGTTGGAGATAAATTTTCTTCCATGCTATTTATGCAGTATCGCTATACTCTATCTTCAGGTTTGCATTTTATGACAGACGGTGGCATTGCCATAGGCGAAGAAGGTGTAGACGCTTACGAAGCGATGTGCGGAATAGGATACAGGGTCTTAAATAAGAAAATATTTTATGTTGCTACCTCATTTGTAGTAGGATATGCAGGTCAAAAAATAAATAGTTCAAAGCATAGTACAAGTTATTATAGCGATGGCTACTATTCAACCTATGATAATACTGTTTATGGTAACAGTGTAAGTTATGGTAATAGTTTTAATGATGGCTTTTTGCTGGGGGCAGACGCTTATATGCTTATAAAACCTGTAAATAATATAGGCGTTTCCCTAGATGTTATGCTAGGGCTACTAGGCTCTGATAGCATGATATTTATGCCAAAAGCGGGAGTCACATTCTACTTTTAGACTAACAAAAGCCGATAAAGTGACACGGAAAGTAGTTTTCAAGGGGGTGCCCTTGAACCCCGCGTTTTTAGGGGAGAAAAAACTCTACTTCATAAGCGTTTTTTTCTCCCCTAATACTCCTCTTTTTCAGCAATGCTTAGGGGCTTTCCGCCCCTAAGAACCCTAGCTTTATTTAGAAAAACTGTAGGATTTTTAGATTTATGTTATTTTTCAAATGCTTTTTCCAACTTGAAAATAAAAAGAACAGTATAAATCAATTTAATATTACTTCAAAAACTCACTTTCCGTGAATAAACTGTTGCTTACCTTGACCAAGTGCTTTATTGTTAGATAATATAAAGCAAAAAGGTGGTGAACTATGTCTGTAAATGTACCTGAAACTTTTGGTTCTATGGTGTTTAACCAAATAGTTATGAAAGAACGTCTTCCAAAAGAAACTTATAAAGCGTTAAAAAAGACCCTTGACGATGGCGTTCCTCTAAATTTAGATTTAGCAAATCAAGTAGCTCATGCTATGAAAGAATGGGCTATAGAAAAAGGTGCCACACATTTTACCCATTGGTTTCAGCCACTTACAGGTATAACTGCCGAAAAGCATGATAGCTTTATAACCCCCCAAGAAGATGGGAGCGTTATAATGTCCTTTAGCGGTAAAGAGCTAGTAAAAGGAGAACCCGATGCTTCCTCTTTCCCTTCTGGAGGCCACCGAGCAACTTTTGAAGCTCGTGGATATACCGTATGGGACCCAACCGCTTATCCTTTTGTAAAGGAACACACCCTCTGTATTCCCACAGCATTTTGCTCTTATACAGGGGAAGCCTTAGATAAAAAGACCCCGCTATTACGCTCTATGGAAGCCTTAAATAAGCAAACTTTACGCATATTGCGTTTATTTGGAAACAAGAGCGTAACCCATGTTGATACAACAGTCGGACCTGAACAAGAATATTTTATTGTAAATGAAAGTTTATATAACCAGCGCAAAGATTTGCGTATGACGGGAAGAACCCTTTTTGGAGCAAAGCCTGCTAAGGGGCAAGAAATGGACGACCAATACTTTGCCGCCCTTGCTCCAAAGATTGTTGAATATATGGAAGACTTAAACCAAACTTTGTGGAAGTATGGCATATTAAGTAAAACTGAACATAACGAAGTAGCCCCTGCCCAGCATGAAATGGCTCCTATCTTTACAACTACAAATCTTTCTACTGACCAAAACCAATTAACTATGGAAGTAATGAAAAAGGTTGCTCGCCGTCATGGGCTTGTATGCTTATTACACGAAAAGCCCTTTGCTGGCGTTAATGGTTCAGGAAAGCATAATAACTGGAGTTTAAGCACAAATGAAGGCGAAAATCTTTTAGAGCCAGGAGCTACTCCAGAAAAAAATGCACAGTTTCTATTGTTTTTAACCGCAATTATAAAAGCAGTAGATGAAAATCAAGACCTACTGCGTATTTCTGTAGCTAGTGCAGGTAATGACCATCGCTTAGGAGCAAATGAAGCTCCCCCTGCCATTATATCCGTTTATTTAGGCGATGAACTACATTCCGTCCTAGAATCTATAAAAGACGGCAAGCCCTACGATAATAAGAAAAACTTAAAGATGACCGTAGGCGTAGATGTTTTGCCCCCCATTCCAAAGGATTCTACAGACCGCAATCGTACATCCCCATTTGCATTTACTGGTAATAAGTTTGAATTTCGCTCCGTTGGTTCTAGCTTAAGCATAGCAGGTCCTAATACAGCACTAAATTCTATTGTAGCATATACTTTAAAAGACTTTGCCGATGAATTAGAAAAAGCACAAGACTTTAACTCTGCTTTAAGAGAACTTATTAAAAGAGAGATTTCTCTACATTGGCGCATTGTGTTTAATGGCAATGGCTATGACGCAAGTTGGGTTTTAGAAGCTAAAAAACGTGGATTATTAAATCTACGCACTTTGCCTGACGCAATGGCTCATTATATGGCTCCTAAGAATGTAAAACTCTACACAGAAATGGGAGTTTATACAGAAGAAGAAATGCAAAGCCATTATGAAATAAAGCTTGAAAAGTATTGCAAGGTTTTAAATATAGAAGTAGAAACCATGCTAGAGATGATAAATAAAGACATTCTTCCTTCTGCGTTTAAGTATATGAATGTAGTAAGTAATACAGCGATTAATTTAAAAGCCGTTGTACCTTCTGCAAAAGCTACAGCCCAAGCTGCCTTATTACTTAAACTAGATGAACTTGTAAACTCTCTTGCAGAAAAAGAAAATGAACTACGTAAACTTCATACACTTGCAAAGTCTAGTGGAGATGTAATGTCTGTAGCCCGCGCTTATGCCGATAGCGTTATTCCTGCAATGGAAGAAACAAGAGCCATTGCAGATGAAATAGAGCCACTTTTAGGAGAGGAATACAAGCCTTATCCTTCTTATGAAGATTTACTTTTCCGCATAAGAGGATAATCCTAAAAGATGATTAAGCAAGCCCTCACAGCCATCTAAGATTTGCTCATAGACAGTATCAAAATCCCCTGAATACCATGGGTCTTCAATATCACCGCTATACGAGCTATACTCCGTTAGCTTGTGTAGCTTGCCTTGACTATCTTCGCCAAAAATGCGCTTCATATTGCGCATATTGGCACTGTCCATTCCAATTATGTAATCAAAATCATCGTAATCTGATTTTTTTATTTGACTCGCTCTATGCGGGTGCATAGGAACACCTTGTGCATTAAGTTTTCTTTGAGCTGGAGGATATGGAGCATTACCTAGTTCCTCTGTACTTGTAGCTTTTGAGTCTATATAAAAATGTTCTTCCTGTTTTGCGTCCCGCACAAGTTTTGTCATGATAAATTCTGCCATTGGAGAACGACATATATTACCATGACAAACAAATAATATTCTGTACTTTTTACCTTTCATCTTAAACAGCCGCTACATTCTCACAAGCTATTAGATTAATTCCTGTATGCAAAATATCATAAGCTAAAACCTGCCCTGCTTGTATAGGAGCATTTACAGTTATTCTACGAACAACCTGCATACAACCTAATAATTGAGCCTTAGGAACCTCTCCTGCGGTTTTTGCACTTACAAGAGGTCGATTTCCTCCAGTAACCGCAACTGTGCATGTTAAAGTTCTCTCTGGAGTTGTCATTTCCTTTTTAGCATAAGCTTCACCTCTAGGGCAGGCATTCCCTGTTACTGTAAAACTTTCAAGCGGGGTACTAAAAGCACTAGTGCTAAAAGCACTCGTGCTACGAGCACTCGTGCTTCTAGCAGTTTCTGCATTATATCCTTCAGGAGTCTTTACCTCTAACTGACAGCCCATAGGACATATAATACAAGTTAAATGAGTTATATTTTTACTCTGTTCAGCATTATTTTTTGCAGCATTAGCATCTATATTTTCTTGATTAGTCAATTGCGTCCTCCGGAAGTTCTATACTTACTGTAAGTGGTTGCTTTATCTGTCTTAAAACTGAGAGTTCCTTTGTTTTTAAGTTAATGGTCTGCATTTCTCCAGGTCGAACTATGCGCTTTTTTTGTTGCATAATAGAAGTTGCCCCTGAATAAACCGTAACCGTTACGCTTCTGTAAACATCTGTGGAACGGAACATCAACATCATTGTATCATCATCAGCATTTTCTGGAGCGTCTACCGATAGGTCAATGTGCTGGGGAACTGTATAGCGCACTCTGTTTCCTGGTGTAACAGTTAGATATGTACTAGTAGAAAGTCCTTCTGTAGTTTTATTTTCGCTTACCACACCAGACAAAGCCGCTAGTTGAGTCTTTACATAATGAGCGGCACACTTACCAGCAAGTAGGCTTTCTTCTGTTACATAGTCCACTAGGTCATGCACATGCACACTATTACCACAAGCAAATATACCAGGAATAGTAGTTTCCATATTCTGATTTACAGATGGCCCACTTGTAATGCTATCCATTGCAACTCCAGCCGCTATACTTACTTCGTTTTCTGGTATAAGCCCAACACTTAGTAATACTGTATCACATTCAATAAACTCTTCTGTACCAGGAATGGGCTTTCTGTGGTCATCAACCTTTGCTATTGTAACACCACTTACCCTATCTGTTCCGTGTATCTGCACTATTGTAGTAGATAATTTTAGAGGAATATCAAAATTATACAAACATTGGGTCATATTGCGAGCAAGACCTGCTGAATAATTCATTATTTCGCAAACAAGTTTAACCTCCGCTCCTTCTAAGGTTAAACGCCTTGCCATAATAAGACCTATATCTCCACTACCTAAGATAACAACCTTTTTTCCCGGTAAATATCCGTCAATATTTACAAAGCGTTGTGCGCTACCTGCTGTAAATATTCCTGCAGGTCTTGTGCCTGGAATAACTAAAGCACCTCTGGTTCTCTCACGGCAGCCCATTGCTAACGCTATAGTGCGTGTCTTT